>JAQXCQ010000229.1 GCA_029251785.1 Maricaulis sp.
TAGGTCAGCGGCTGATAGCGTTCCGGCTGCGGATCGTAGTCAGACCGGCCCCGCCCCCGCATCGACACGACGATCACCCGCCGCCCCAGCGCGGCGATCATCGGCGCCAGATCCTCAAAATCTTTCACATTCCGCGTCAGCCCATGCAGGCAAACCACCGGCACGCCAGTGGCCTCGCCGACGGCCGGATAGTCGCGATAATGAAGGCGTGGGCCGTCGGGTGTGGCATGGAAGTGGTCGGCAAAGCTGTCAGTCATTTGATGCGGTATGCCAATCATTTTGAAGATGCTTGGATGCCACAAAGAACAATCCTGCCGCGACAAAATAAAGCAATGAACCCAACAAGATAGAGTAGCGCAACGACTCCTCACCGAAAGTTGGGGCGAGGACGTGGGAGACCTTGCCCAATACGTAAACACCACCACCAATTCCCAACAAGTTGTTGATAAGCAGGAAGATTGAGGATGCTCGCGTGCGCATGTGGACCGGGAACATATGCTGGAATGCTGTCAACGTCGGACCCAACCAAGCTAGACCAAGCGCGGTTGGAATGAAGAAAAGGGCTATCGCCATTCCAACAGATGAAGAAAGAACTGCTCCCCAGTAAAAGGGCACTGTGATTAGGAATGCGACGGCTGGTACAATTGCGAATGCTGATCTCTTTCGTTTGCCCATCCAGTCGCCCATAATACCTCCGAACAGGATGCCCAACGCTCCGGCGAAGAAGATGACGCCGCCGATGGTCCACCCTGTTTCCACCAACGACAAACCGAAACTCCGCGCGAAGAAAGATGGGAGCCAGAAGAATATTCCATACCCCATCATTGACGACGCAGACGCTCCGAAAATAAGGAACCAAAAAGCAGGCTTCTCCATCGCGAGAGACATGAACTCCCTCATGTAGGCGAAATAGAGACCGAACAGCAGACCGGCTCCGACTTGGAGTCCTACCCAGAGGGCCGCGCTCATCAAGGCACCCTCTTGGTTTGCGAAAAGCACTGGAAGCCACGCTATAAGCGCTGGTATCAGGAACAAACCGCCACTCGTCGCCAGCAGTGGCTTAATCGTGTGTAATCGCCCCCAAAAGCGACCGGCGAACCAACCCGCAACAACGGCCGCTACGATCGAAATTATCAAAACGGCGGCAGATTGTTGGGTCGGGGTCCCGAAAATGCTCTCTCCGGCCAATGCTAGGAGGCTTGGCATAGGCAAAAGTATCGCCCCAACAATCGACAAAGTTGTCGTCTTTTTCGGACTAAATTCTTGCACCTGGTTTTCAGGAGGGGAATCAACCGGGATCGCAACATCAAATGCGCCCCGCTTGGGCTCTTTAACGACCAGCTTGAAAATCGGGGCTATTAACAGTCCTGCAAAACCAACGATCAAGAACGCAGTTCTCCAATCAAATGATTCTGAGAAGACGCCCGCTGCGATGTGAGCTCCTGCAATAAAACCTATCGCGGAACCGACAGGTATCCCCAACGAATAGATTGCCATCGCTCGAGCGCGCTTTTCAGGCGGGAAATAGTCGGTGATGAGAGAATATGACGGTGCTACTCCGCCTGCCTCACCGATACCAACACCCATTCTGGCGAGAAACATCTGAGTGTAATTTTGAGCCATCCCGCTGAGCATCGTCGCAGCGCTCCACACCGAAAGAGACACCGTCATGATCCATGTTCGGTTCACCTTGTCGGCTAATGCGGCGATCGGGATGCCCAATGTTGAATAGAGAGCCGCGAATGCGATTCCGCCAAGCAGTCCCATTTGCTCGTCAGTCCAGCCTGTATCCTCCTGAATAGGAATGGCGAGGATGGAAATGATTTGGCGATCGAGAAAATTGAATGTGTAGACAATGAATAAGAGCAACATGACCACGTTGCTGTATCCGGAACTCGGCTTCTTATCGTCCTGCACATCGGTGCTATTTGCGTCCGCCATATTGTCTCCCCGACACATATTTGCACGACCGAAGCCGCGCTC
>JAQXCQ010000055.1 GCA_029251785.1 Maricaulis sp.
TGCACCGTGTCGCGACGATGACCGGTGCCGGCAATGATTACGTCAAGCTGGGCGAGGCGCACTATCAGTCGGCCAATTACATCGAGGCCGAGGCCGTCTTCACCCAGGCCCTGTCCCGCCAGGATTTGACCCGGCGCGGCGATGCCTGGAATTTGCTCGGCATGGTGCGCTATGAACAGGGCGATTATGTCGAGGCCATCGAAGCCTATGAGCATGGCCTGGACCACGAATACTCCGGCGCCACCGCGCAGGGCTGGATCGACTTTGTGGAGCAGGCCATCGCGATCCGAAATCGGGCCATCGAATGGCCGATACGCGTCGATCTGGACCGCTGCACCCACCACGTCGAAGAGGTCAGGCGCGGTATGATCTTCGTGTCTCAACCGGAACGCCAATACGACGAAGAAGGCCGTCTGGTCCTGCCACTGGAGGAGGGGTGCCTGACCTATTTCGATCGCTACGGAGATATTCGCCCGGAATTTGAAAGAGTGTAATGATGGTGTTGGCGGATTCGTTGTGTGGGTGTGTGTGATGCGTGGATGGATTGTCGGGTTGGTGGCTCTGGCACTAGCCGGGTGTACGAGTGTCGGGGAGCGGGGTGAGTTCGATGGGCCGTGTAGCGTGATACTGCATGGGCTTGATCACTCCGCGATGATCGATCCTGCAGATCGTATCGCGGCGCTTTCGCAAGTTTTGGACACTTGTGGAGACAGCGACCCGGTCGGGCGCGGCAATATCTACTTCGCGAGGGCGATGTCCTATAGCGAGCTAAATAACTGGCAGGCCGTAACTGAGAATATGGCGGGGGCGGCGGCGATGTTGGAAACAGCAGTCAGCCAAGGACATGCCATAGGCGCGCGACGCATGGCGTCGATCTATCTGAGGGCCGAGCTATATGAAGAAGGGTTGGTCTGGGCCGAGAGGGCCGTCGAAGAGACCGACGACGATCACAGACTGCGCAACTTCCAAGTATTGTCTTTTTACTATGATCAACTGGAAGATCGTGACGGCCAAGTTAGCATTGCCCAAGCGATGACACGGCAATGGCCGGAGGAGAAGCGCAATTGGCAAAACTACGCCGCGGCACTTGTGCAGGCCGGCCGCGAGCGGGAAGCCTTTGATGTTCAGGTGACGATGTATGAACGTGGCTTGTTGACGGAGAGCAGAGAAATCGTTCGCGTAGCTCAATGGTATAGCTATTACGAAGAACCGGTCCCTGGCGCTGAACTATTGGAGCGAGAGCTTGAGGCGGGACGGGTGGACCGGACGTCGACCAATTATCGAAGCTTGGCATTGATGTGGAGGCAGGCGACGCAGCCGGGTCGGGCTGTTCGGCCGGCCTTTATAGTGGCGCAGGCGACGGATAGTTCGCAGGCATGGCTATTTTTGGCGAAATTACACCAAACATTGGGGCGCAATGCCGCTGGGCGAGCGGCGCTAATTCGTGGAATGGCCACCGGGGATGGTCTTTGGAAACACGAGCTCTGGTCTTTGGAGGCGGACCTATTCACAGCTGATGATGATCAGCCTGCCGCGCGGATGGCGCGTGAAGTGGCGCTGTTCTACGATCCTATGCCGGAGCCCGAAATAGCTTTTTGGATGCCCCCGTCGCGGACCATTAACACAGCGACATGCCGCGTTGAAATACTCGACTTGCTGGCTGTGGCGAGCATTGAAGAACGCGTCGATCGTACGGGTTTGGTCGTCATTATTCCGACAGCGGACTGCTCGCGATATTACGACCAGTATGGCGTTGCACTCGATGGCAGTGTGGATCTTAGTGCGTCCCCGCCATTGGTTGTCGCACGAGCAAATAGTTCAGCTGATGGGCACCGGGAAATAGATCGGATGATCTTTATGCGCTGTCGTGAACCCAATGGCCTGGAACAACTACCGGGGTTTCCGCGTGGATGCCGCCGCCACTACGACGAAGACGGCAACCCCGTCTCAGACGTCGCGCACCGCTTCGCCGAGCAGGATCGGCTCGGTTGGTAGGCGTGCGCCTCGCACGCACCCGGCCATAATTCTCTTGTCAGCCAACGGGCCTCATTGATTTTTCGCGGTCAAGGGCGCGGAGCGCCGCTTCGCGGTTTCACCCTTGATCGCGATAAATCAATGAGGCGGAGTCTCGGCAAGAGAGGTATGGCTTAGTCTGCGCCGTGCGCTTGGGTATGAACTGCTATGAGGCTGGCGCAGCATCTTTTCCTCACCCGCCTGCGGGG
>JAQXCQ010000065.1 GCA_029251785.1 Maricaulis sp.
CTGACGCCTGAAGAGTGCAAAATCGGCATTATGCCGGGCTCGATTTTCAAGAAGGGTTCTGTTGGTGTCGTCTCACGTTCAGGCACGCTGACCTATGAAGCCGTCTTCCAGACCACCAATGTCGGCCTCGGCCAGACCACGGCGGTTGGTATCGGTGGTGATCCGGTCAAGGGCACCGAATTCATCGACATTTTGGAAATGTTCCTGGCCGATGACGAAACCAAGTCGATCATCATGATCGGTGAAATTGGTGGCTCAGCCGAAGAAGACGCCGCGCAATTCCTCGCCGACGAAGCCAAAAAGGGCCGCTCCAAGCCCACAGTCGGCTTCATCGCCGGTCGCACAGCGCCTCCGGGCCGCACAATGGGCCATGCTGGTGCGATTGTGTCAGGCGGCAAAGGCGGCGCTGAAGACAAGATCGCCGCGATGGAAGCGGCAGGCATCACCGTATCGCCGTCTCCGGCACGCTTGGGAACGACGCTGGCGGATGTGCTGAAGGGCTGATCTTCGGTCTGACGTTTAAAAGAGCCGCGCCAGGGAAACCGGGCGCGGCTTTTTTGTTGTTTGATCGCAGGGAGTTTGCAACAATTGCTTGTGAAGTATGCATCCCGCATGTCGAACGATAGAACTCGACCCAAGGCTTCGCGCAAAATGCAGAGATATGCTCTGCGAACACATGTCTGATGAAATTTCCAAAACCACGATTCTGAGCACCGATGCGGCTAGCTCACCGTTCGAAATCCTGAAAATCCCGTGCGATCTCTGGCCCGAAAGCTTCCGACCTCTATGGGATGCTGTGGCCGCGTTCGACCCAACAAACCCCGAGCCGCTTGCTCAACTTCTTGAGTGCAATGACCCAAAGATAGCAGATTGGGGACTCTTCGTATTTGATGAATTGGGCAAGCAGGGTTTTGTGGTTTTGGAACCCGCTCTCAAATGGGTGAATCACCCCGACTGGCAAGCACGGGCGTGTGTTGTCGGCGGCATGTTGAGCTTTACGCGCGAATTGGACGCCCATCACCTTCGAAGGGTCCTGCCACTGGCTGAAATGGAACAGATATGGTGCGGAGTCGTATGACGAGCCTTTTGCGAGCGGCGAGACTGGAGCGAATTCAGGACGCGATTGCCGGGCTTGAAAATCTGGGAGAGAGATCCCGGCATTCGGATTGTTTTGAGGAAATGATGCGTCCGATCGATGATATCCAGACGGTTTTTGACCGAACCCTTGAATGCGATCCGCTTGTGGCAACCTATCTAAGAGCCGCTCTGGAACGTCAGGCAATTAGGCAGGTCGACATCCAGCTTCCCGTCTACGATGGTGAGGCCTTCGATGCGAAATCAACCATCAGTCAAATGGAACGACTTTCGTTTTGGTGCCGGTGGCGAATAGAAAAAGCCAAGGGTCCCGAATCGTTCGCGGCGTGGAATGCTGCTCGTCGTGAGGCGCGCCTCAAAAACTAGCGCCGAAAATTGATGTGCTGAAGGGCTGATTTTCGGTCTGAATTGGAAGAGCCGCGCCGGGGAAACCGGGCGCGGCTTTTTTGTGCTCTGATTTATGCATTTACACACCGTCATCCCAGCGAATGCTGCGACCCAGATTGAACACGCCGGCTTCTATGATCTGGGTACCAGCATTCGCTGGCATGACGGTTTTGTGGGGAGGTTAGATACCGTCCATTAAAGCGCGTGACGTTCGTTTCGGCGGCAGGCCGTGAGCGTTGGGGAGGTCGTCGCCGAGGGCGTCGGTTACATCGCGTTTCCAACGTTTTTGGTGCGGCTCGAAAACCCGCGTCTGATAGATGGCCGCGCTGATCAATGCGATCACCAGGGCGGCAATAATCAACCCAACGTCGATGGCCGTGTTGCGCATCGTAGCCGGTATGAGTCCCGGTATTCTAATCGTGACAAGGAGCACCGCAATCGGCGTCAGGATGCGTCCAGGATGAATCAGCGCCGGGCTTAATAGCCGAACCGCGGACTGGTTGAGATCGTGCAGGCGGCGAATATTCCAACATGTCGCGGAGTAAGCGTAAAATGCAAGCGGAGAAATCGAGAGATAGACTGCGATTTTGTAATATTCAGGCCCAAGAAGGAAGTTCCAGAGGGCCGGAATGACAAACATCGATACGATGACTGTATAGAGGCAAAACCTGAATAGCAGGTCACCCGGTGGCTCCCATGCAACTCGGCGCCGCCTCGGCTTCATTGGACCAGTGCGCCCGTTCGGGGTCAGAGCAAACATCGCAATATCGGGATTGGTTGCGTCTCTAAGGGCGCTTG
>JAQXCQ010000068.1 GCA_029251785.1 Maricaulis sp.
CCCGACACATCTGAGTATTGATCAAGGTTGTTGGCCGCGTAGGTGTCGCTGACGAGCGTTACGTTGCTCGTGGCAGGTGACCACTCCCAAGACGCCTGATTGACGTCCTGAGACGTTACAAGGCCCGAAGCGTCGTACCCGTAGTCAAAGACGACATTGGTGTCGTTGGTGAAACGGTAGTCGAGCGCTTACCGTCTGGAGCACCCATTGACTGCATAGTGACTGCAGGTAGTTTCTCCGGCGATCTTACCGGGACCGGAGATTTATGGGCGGTACGAAATGTCCGATCTTCGACGTTTCCAGTGCCCCTAACACTTCGTGTTAGTCCACTCGGTGGTCCAAGTTCAGTCCACCCCATTTCAACCGGCGTAGTGCATTCGACGAAAACTGGGCCTAGGCCTTGTTTCAAGGGGTTCCAGCACCAACATGCCGTCTCGTGGATGATATCGATACCGCGTTCATCGCACCGATCCAGAACATTTCGAATCGAATGCGCGAAACGAACATACGTCATCAAAGCAAGGCAGGAAGTTTCCAGTGTGGTCTTGCAGTGGCTAGCCAGGATTCGATGGCAGTCGCCACGAAACCAAAACTTGCCGTTCGAGCTGGCTTATTCTGAAAAGCCCCGCAGGCAGGCTCGATTTGCTATTAACCACTGCTATTTCCATAAGATCCCCAACCATCTAGAGTTCCACCTAGAGGTTCAACCAGCCCCTGAATTTCTGACTGTATGAGTAACAATTTGCTGTAGTCAGGTATCATTTCTATCGCAATAACGACGGACCATTCGTTCAGTTCATCATCATAGTACACGTTTCCCAGTTGGTACTTTCTATTGAGAACTAACTCAATTCTTGTTCCGATCTCTTGATTTGGTGCAACGACTGTAAAGTCGATCACCATTGAACAACCCATATCTGAACCGCTGTCAGCTATACGTTTAAGCGTCATACCATCCGCATCATCAGGATAAGTTTTCAATTTCTCAGCACCTCGCTTTCAGCATCATTCGTCATCCTCACGCCGGTATCGCCGTCCTGGAGAATTGATCCTGTTGTAGTTGGATTCACTCTCCACCCCTCCCCCGTTTTGAATTCTAACGTCTTCATCGACAAAGGCCTCACGAGTTGACGGACTTTCAGTAAACTCTGTCGCCACATGCGGGTCATTGTTCCGCGCCGCTTCTCGTCGGCCGCTGATCTGCGAACGCTCTCTAGTACCTTTGCCATGATACTCTGCACCGCTCGCGTGGGTATTAGTATACGACCCCGTATTCCGATTACAATTATGGACTAATACCGCTAAATCACCCACAAAATATGTGTGCACGTCAGCGACAGAGAAGTTGTACACCGGTGACGTCCGGCCAGTTGCTTCAAAGGAAACCACTTCAGCACCATCACCACTTGATGTGTTGAGTATATCTCCAACTTGGAGATCACCAGATTCGATCCAGCCGCGATTTTCAACCCAGTACGGGTGATCATCAGTGACGAAGTGGATGTCGCTTCCGCCATCGTTGGTTTGCACGGTCAGTGCCCAAATCGGCTTAATGCCGGTCATGAATGTGTCTGTTACAGAGGACCAGGTAGTTTCACCTGTTTCTGGGTCTCTGGCGAGGACTTGATCGCCAATTTCGAGCGATTCAATATCCACTAGCCCATTGGGTGTTGTGATGTCAGTACCCGCTTCGAAGCAGGAGCATCCGCTCAGCTTGCTCCGCATAATTTGGATTGCATCTCCACCGGCTTGTGCGATTTCGTCGCCATACCTTGCTAGCGCTTGACCGCCCTTCGTCAGCGCAATACCGGCAAATACGACATCCTCCGGACCCGGTATGAAAATTGAGACGACACCTAGTGTCGCCCCAACTGCTGCGATGGTCGCCTCGTCTGACTCTTGTCCCGACCACGTAGTAACGCCGTCGGCGGAGGTTGTATTGTACACACCATCAGCTGGAATAAGGCCATAAAACAGGATGACGCGATCATGTATAGCAGGGAAATGGTGCCGATCCTCTCCTATCATCCCCGTCGGATCAGTAGCATTAAGCGGATTATTCCCGACATACGCATAGAGATTCCACTGATCCTCATACCCAATAGGATCAACTTGCAGGAAGCGCCCTAAATCAGCATCGTAATACCGAGCCCGGTAATAATAGAGCCCCGTCTCAGGATCATACTTGCGGCCGGTATAGCGAAATGGATTGCCAGTCTCCTGGCCGACCATCTCCACACCAAACGGCGTGTAGAAGAATTGCTGGACGATATCGCCGGTATTGTCGGTGACGGCGAGGACGTTACCTAGGCGGTCTGCGAAGTAGTATTGGGTGTCGGTGCCCGGATCATTGGCGGCACATGCTGAAGCCGGGGCGCTCTCGTAGCACTTTAGCCACCAACGTCATCTAAATCGCCGCAAATCATTCAAGGCGAACCGCTTCAAAGCCCTAGTTGGATGGTCCCAGCTTGCCGTCTAAGGTTTGGCTGACCGTTGATTTCTGGGACCCGTTTGCTGTTGTTTGTCCGGACCGATGGCCCTAATTTGTCGGCTCCGCGTCGGTTCCGCCGAACTCTGTTTGCATCACAAGTCCTGCTCTTGTTTGCGCTTCCCCAAGAATTTTAGAGACCTCATCAGCAAAGTCTTCAGGCGAAATTGTCAATGAGGCACCAATATTCAACAATCGGTGTTGGGATATAATTTCGTGTTGAATTACCGGATTCCTTTCAATTTCTTCGTACGGTACTCCGGGCTCAAACAATTCTTCAATTAAAAATTGAATTCCATTGGCCAACGCTAAAATTCTGCCGTCAACCGATTCAATAGTAACCAAATCTACGATCGCCAAACTATCCCGTATCGCACTTTCATGCTGCGTCTCTCTATCAGCAAGAAGAGCCTTGTACTCGGTCTGGATATAAAACTGGGATTGAACGACTTCGGTATCGAAGCACGGCTTGGTCAGCTTAACTTCAAAACAGGACTTAAGATGCAAGCAATCTCGGAGAAAGTCACACGGAACACCTTCTTGTCCAGACAAAACCTCGCAAGCCCAAGTTATTGAATATGCGCAAAAAATGTACCGCTGCCTTTCTGTCGGATTAGCAAATTCGCTCCAATTTCGTTCATATATCACCGCTTGCTAGCCTCCGCTTTCTTCGACAACCGCTGATAGTACGTTCAGAGGCCAAACCGCTGATTTCGGCGCGACCACAACTCCGCCCGTTTCAGGTATCATCGACTGACAATCTGGGCAAATTGGCCTTGATGTCGAAAGCAAAAGGGGGGCAGCTCCGATTTCTTCCGCATGCCGAAGCACTACAACTTCCGCATGCCCTGCGCCTCTTGAGTTTAAAATACCTCGACTTGTCGCTTCTGCTCGCTGTCTTGGGTCAAGATTGGAGTTCCCGCCCCCGCCAGCTATCATAACTATTTCCCCATCGGGCATTCTTGCAGTTAACACAGCGGTTGTCCTGCTATTCGATGCACGAGCATCTAACGTGGCATGGATAGCATCGGCATGCTGCTGCCCCAAAGCCAAGCCTGGCGCTGTCATCGAAGCCAATATTACTTCATTTCCGGAAAAATCTGACGCCGCAACCGGGCTTATCATTTCCATCATGCCGGCGATATAGAGAGAGCGATCTCCATTTCTCAAGCCGATTTCCACCATGAGGGCTGCCAATTGCATATCCGCAGCAATTTGTTCCCTCGCGAGGGAGAAATTTCCTCGGGACTGCACTAGTCGCCGACCGATCTTCCACAAGCTTTCCCCCGTCGGATCCGTCGCATTAAGCGGATTATTCCCCACGTAGGCATAGAGGTTCCATTGATCCTCATACCCAATAGGATCAACCTGCAGGAACCGCCCTAAATCAGCATCGTAATACCGAGCCCGATAATAATAGAGCCCTGTCTCAGGATCATACTTACGACCGGTGTAGCGGAACGGATTGCCCGAAGCATCCCCAACCATCTCCACCCCAAATGGCGTGTAGAAGAATTGCTGGACGATATCGCCGGTATTGTCGGTGACGGCCAGGACGTTTCCTAGGCGGTCAGCGAAGTAATACTGGGTGTCGGTGTTGGCCTCGTTTGCCTCGCAGCTTGCGGACGTGCCGCAATCAATCAGTGCAATCCGCTGATCGACGCCAGGACCTGGAATATAGCGTCTCAGGATATTGCCTGAACCATCGTACTCCGCGATCTCCATGCCACCTGCGTGGATGAAGCTGGTGACTGTGCCATCGACGTTCTTGCGAACACGGCGCGCGCCCGGTCCGTAGGAATATTGAACCGTACCGCCTGACAATGTGTCCGCTTGCAAGAGCTGGTTTTCCGCCGAGTAGATGTAGCTGCGAGCGCCGTAACTGGTCAGATTGCCGTTATCGTCATAGGTCGGAACTGTCCCCGACACATCTGAGTACTGATCAAGGTTATTAGCCGTGTAGGTGTCACTGACGAGCGTTACAGCACTTGTCGCTGGTGACCACTCCCAGCTCGCCTGATTGACGTCCTGAGACGTTACAAGGCCTGAGGCGTCATAGCCGTAATCAAAGACAACATTGGTGTCGTTGGTGAAGCGGTAGTCGAGTTGTTCTAGATCGCCATCGACCTGGTATGTTGGGAATATCCGTCCGACCGCCTGGCCCAAAACGGTTGAGACAACATAGGCATCGAGCTGACCCATATTGTCATAGTCATACCAGGCAAGAAGGTCGGTGCCGTTTGACTTGATGTGGGTTAGCTGGCCGGCATCGTTGTATTGATATTGGACGAAGTAGCCGTCCGGCCAGGTGATCCGGGTGCGATTGCCGTTGAGGTCGTACTGGTAAGACACCGTACGCGTTCTGAACGTAGTAGCCGGAGCTGGGTCCGGGCTTATCTGTGTTTCAGACAGGATGCGGCCGGCATAGTCATACTCGTAATGTAGCTCCCAATCTCCCGCATCATGTTGGTCTGGGGAGATGACCGACTCTGTCTCGCCTGTGAGATTGAAATTTGTGGTGGTCGTCCAGCTTGGTTGCGTGCCGGTTGCCGCGGGAACCGTGTGCGTCGTTATCCTGTTGGGGACATCAAAGGTGTTCGTGATGACATCATTGGAACGCGTCGTGTGAGTGAGGACATTGCCCAGGGGGCTGAGAGTAAAACGGTCAACCTGACGGGCGTCGCCACTTTCAGGACCTGGGTATTTAACCTCATCAACCCGACCAAACGGATCAAAGTTCCAATATGTACTAAAGTCTGGATTCCAGCTTGCGCCATGCAGGACATTTTCCGGGCTACCAATACCCTTTGCCTGACGCAGATTATTGCGCTCGCCCAAAGTATTGAACCAGGTGATGTGGCTACGGACCTCTTCATCGGTACCGTAGGCCTCATACGATGATCGCATCATTCCGTCTTCATTGTAGAGGAACGCTTGCGTTCGCCCGGCCGGGTCCGCGGATGTGTCAAGTTGACCAGCGTTATTATAGGTGAACACCGACGCATCGCCTGCCGGATCGGTAATCGTTGCGGCCTGACCGGCATCGGTATAGGTAACCGTTGTTGCCCGCATGACACCTGTTGCGGTGCCGTCTTCAGAAACCTCAGTTGTCAACAAGCGACCAGACACATCATAGGTGAACTGGGAATACCCGCGCAGGCTTGCGCTGGCCGCATTACTGCTCATCGTGAGAACGCGGCGGTTGTCGTCGTAGGTCGCCGCTGCGGTGCCGCCTTCCGCATCGGTGACGCTGATGAGATTGCCCGAGGTATCCCAATCAAATGTTGTGACCGGATTAGTGCCGCCAGGATTGGTGATTGTAACTGTCTCAGGGAGGCCATCAGCGCCGTAGGCGGTGACCGTCTCGCGATACTGAGGTTGAGCGAAGGCTGTGCCCGCTGAGAGAGCGAGCATTGCCGCTGAAAGAACGAGCCGTGATGCTATTTTGAAACTGATCATGACTTAATCCTCCACCCGTACGCGCTGTCGTGTGACGCGGCCCAGACTGTCGTACTCGATGAGGGTCTCCTCCCCGGATGGCCCCACGCTTGCCTGTGGCAGCCCGCCTCTGTCGTCGGCATCAAGGGGACGACCAGAGCACTCAGTCTCAATTGTCGACGTTGAATAGCAAACCACCGAGACATTGCCTTCAGCATCTGTCGAGCGTGTTGGGAGAGTAGGAATAGTCGGATGATTATATGCGGTCATTGATATGATCGGCGTGCCAGACCTCACGGTTCCGTCAGCCTCTGTACTCGGTTGTGCTGTTTGCGAAGTCACATTGTTGAAATGATCATACGTCGCAGTGGAACGAGCATCGTATCGATCCTCAGACCACCCCGCTTCGCGCACTCTCGATTCTATGACCCGACCGATCCCATCAAAATAGCTTGCGGATAAAATCCCTCGTGGGGATACCGAAGCGATGCTTCTCCCATCTTGATCAAAGTAGGACCAAGCCTGGTTGCCAAGAGGATCCTGTGTAAAGCCACGTGCACCCTCACCTGCGCCATAAGTGGTTGTATCTCCATCGGCGTCGGTGACAGAAACCAATCGGCCAAGCTCGTCATAGCCGAATGTAAAATATGGATTTGTAGGTGCGTGGGGAAGGCGAATCTCGCTCAATAAGTGACGCTGAACCAGTGGCATAGACGGAAGACCGGAACCTCCCGA
This sequence comes from Maricaulis sp., assembly GCA_029251785.1. GTDB lineage: Bacteria > Pseudomonadota > Alphaproteobacteria > Caulobacterales > Maricaulaceae > Maricaulis. The sequence goes on from JAQXCQ010000068.1 coordinate 6,662, forward strand.
AGCGGACCAGACATATTGAGGGGAGTATTCGTATGAATACAAGCTGCTGTCGGGTAATGTTACGCTTGCAAGGTGTCGCCCATTGTGGACCAGACCTGTAGTGTCGAAGGCGAAATTGACGGACCGACCTGTCTCAGTAGTGACGCTGGAAAGTATATAGGCTGGCCCCAAGGGAGCATTGCCTGGCACCTGCTCATTCGGCGGGTTCAGCGGATCTGTGTAGGTGTAGCTTAGGTTAAGTGTTCGCCCGACATTGTTGGACACACTTGTCAGGACGCCCGGCCAAACTTCTCCGGAATAGTCAAACGTAACCACCACGCCAGTTGGAAATGCTGTCTGGGCTCGTAGGAACGTATTGTATGAGCCAATCTCTTGCGACGCATTGTTGTTTGCGACGGGCAGTATACCGGTTCCACGAGTGCGATCAGCTCCGTACGCATAATTTTCTGTGAGCCCGGTTCCGTCCGAAAATACAAAGCTCAGATAACGATAATCGAAGGCTTGGTAATGCTTATTAGCTATACCCTGCCAGTTCTCAGGGCTGTTTTCTGCGTAAGGTTCAAACTCTTCATCAACCACAATTGCCCCGCTTTGGACAAGGGTCGAGATTGATCCTGGGCCAGAAATAAATCCTCCACCTGGCATTCGGTAGAACTGCGACGAGCCGCTTCCCCGCTGCACGCTTACATGATTGTTGACGAGCGTTTCGGCCCACCAATTTTGGACCAATAGGGCACGAACTAGGTCAACCTGATCCCAATTGGTTTCAAATAAACGCAGAACCGCATCAGCGGCAATTATTGTGGCCACAGATGTTTGCGCGCCGCCACTGGTCGCCGACGAAATGTTAGAACCAACCGAAACTCGTGCTTCCAGATTGTGCGACCAACCATTGCCCAAGGGACCTGGTGTATCGGAAGCTGAGTTGTAGGTGCGCTGAAACGCCAGACTGTAAGGGTATCCGCCTGCGCCAGAAACAATATCGGCGGGCGGAGAGAACGTCATACCGCCATTGGAAACATCCACGCTAAATGAAGATGCCCAGGTATCGTACTGCTCTGCAAGCGCTTCGCGTTCAGCGACCGGTCCATTGATCTCAGTGGCAAATGTTGCTCCTCCGGCGCCTTTTAGCGGCAAGCGCAGACAGGACATGGACTGTCTGAGCTCATAGCGCGGCGTTGAACACGCCGGTGCAGCCATGTGAGCGATGTCAGCTTCAAATGAGCTGGTCGAGACCGCCATATAACTGGATCCCAGCCTCCGCCAATAATCTGCTTGCCCTTCGTCTTCCCCGACAAACTGAAGTGAATCAACACCGGGCCCCACTCGCCCAGACAGTGGCAATACCAGTTCATAACCGGCTGCGACGTAGGTTTCAGCGTAGCCTGTTATCGGACCAACATATTCGAACGTTTCGTTGAATCCTGCTGTCAGGTTGGCGGCATCAAGCAATAAGAAAACGGGGTCCACCCCGCCACTTAGGCCGGCTGTCGGTGTATTTGGCGAGGTCAAATATGAGGCAAACATTGACGCGGTTGAATTCGCTACCGTTGCACCGGTAGCGTCACGAACGACGGCGCTCTCCAATGCTGCCAAACCGCTCGATGCGGTATGCCCATAGCTAGAATTGGCAACGGACGTGTTGCTAAGAGGGGCGAAGCTAATGCGACTTGAAACCGACAGGAGCGCTTGATCTTCACGGACACTGTTGTCGTTTCCGATATCAGAGCGGGAGGTAGCAACACCGAGCATATGGTGAGTGAGGTGATGCCCATCTGAAAGACCGTCGATTGTCCGCATTAGTTCTTCGGAGCGCGACATCCAACTTTCTGCAATCTGCATTTTGATCTGCGTTTGCGCGGAAAAATACGCAACGCTGGCCTGCTCCTCTAGGGTCGGCTGGCAGCCAGCGTCTGCAATCCCTGTCGCTGGAGATCCGGAATCCTGCCACCGGGTAATTGTGTGGGTTTGATACTGCCTGATCGGCATTCCGGCACCTGCAGGATGCCCCTCGGGCGCTGGGACGGTCACCATGTGGCCGTGCTCGATTGAGACTGGCGAGCCGCTTAGGCCGCCACCACCATTCACTATCGATTGAACTTCATCTGTGTAGCACGCTGCGCTGCTGCTAGCGGCAAATGGTCGGCGAAGTGATATTCCGTTTGCCGCCACGGCGCGTGAATTTCTATTTTCGCCTCCAAGACCGCGGTCGCCCCACGAACTGATCAAAACAGACGTTGAAATATCACTGATCGGCTGGCGAAGAACTTCATCCATATACTCGCCATCTTGAGCGGCATATGGATGGTTGACGGTCATCCCGAACAAAGTTCCGTAGCCAGAAACCGTGCAGGTCGAACATCCGCTCTGGTAGCTAGATTGCAATATTAGTTCTTCATCCAGATACAAAAGTGCGTTGGCATTGCCGCCCAACGAGATGGGTGACATCACCATTCGTCGGCCGGCAATTTCAGCAACATTCATAGTGGTTTCAGCGAAACTTCCGCCGATATTGAGTTGCACGTCAACGGTTAGTGTCGCGGTCAAACTGCTCGGAACATCGCCGGACCATTGAGTATTTGTTGAGCTTTGAAAAGGGTGGCTGGCCGTCGCGTCATCCAATGACACATCGTAAAGATTTGCTTCCGCAATTCGAACGCCACCAACGGTTTCGACCAAAGATTGATTCATATTGGCCGGTTGCTGAAGGTTGGTCAGGAGTGAGGCTGCGGCAGTATTGAGCTGAAAATTGAGACCGGCAGCTCCATTTATCGAGGCGTTGTTCAAGCCGACAATTGCCGGGATTGAATTGTGCGTTCCAATCGAGCCGCCTGTGGCTGTCCGGTATACCGAAGCGTCCGGTAAATTGTCCAACAATGCACTACGGGTTGTTCTAATATGTCGCTTAAAACTTGGATCATAGGCGTTGGAGCCATTCCCCAAATCAGCGATCACCCAGACATGCGACATCGTCACACTACTTAGAGAGCCCGCCGTATTTGCATAAGTAGAACAGTCCCAAGATGTTGACGATGTGTCGCCATTGATGATCGCAGGAATACCGCCCCCAGAGAGCATTTCACAGGCACCACGCGCGGTGGTTGGGCCCATCCAATCGGAAAATTCAGAGATTGTTCCGCCAGAGAAGGAGATTTCTCCGTATTGGTAACTGGCAGGTGTGCCAGCTTCCCGTAGCAATTCCACCATAAGATGGGCCTGGTCAAACGGATTGCCATACCCATCCAAGAGTGCTCCGAACGCGCCCTTTTGAAGCCCAAACTGAGGTGTAAACTCAACATAGTTTTTGACGTACTCATAGATCCGCCAAGGGTCATTATCGAGATTATCGGCCAGGCGCTGCAAGCGCGGATCGCGTGGATCGCTGGACGTGGTCGGTGAGATCAGAGCGCCGGCAAGCGTATTATAGTAGGTATTGGCATCAGACGGCGTCACCAGCGGAGCCTCTGCAAATTGAACAGAGGGCAGGCCCTCGATTGTTACGGTGTTTTGGGCAAATACGGGTCCGGCGAGTACCAAACCCATCGCTGTTGCACTGGCAAATTTCTTCAAAGACATGCACTTCCCCAAATCATTGTTGCGCTGGCTCGTATGGGAGTGAGACCAGCTGGCATTTGTTCAATCACGCTACGGCAAAGCTAGACGCGCTCTGCCCGTAAAAACTCGTATTTCTTGGCGTTAGGTGTCAGCCCGCCTGGGCCACACACACATCAGCAATCGCCCTGATACCGTCCGGATCTGTTGAGTATTGAGAACCACGATTTTGATAGGCCTGCTCGACGTATGGCCCGACCGCCTCAGCAGCCATTCCAGCGCTCGTCCCAGCTTCAAAAATAGCCGCCGCCCAATAAGCATTTGCGCCTTGATAACTGGCTTGTTCCGCAGCGGTCGTGGTTGCGGCCATGATCGCGGTTGTAACCGTGCAATCGACAGCCTGATCAAACGACCCGGCCTGACTGGCCAGTGCGGACGTAGACATCAACATACTCATCAAAACTGAAGTCATTTACTTCACTCCCATACTCATCTCATCAAAACGAAGAACTGCCCTCGCCTTAGTTTTATCCGCTATTTGACGGCTAGAACGGGAAGCCGCCCCCGCCGCCTCCAGCAATTTCAACATCCACGGTGGCGGTTGCGGTGTGTCCGTTTCCGTCACTAATTGTGTAGGTGAAGACTTCGGGTCCATTGGAGAACGAATAGGCCGTGAAGCTAATCCGAGTGCCGCCATGTGTAATGGAGGCATAACCCTTCGACAGGCCTGTAATTGACGTGATCGTCAGCGTATCACCATCCGGGTCACTATCATTGACCAAGACCGGGATACTGACTGTGCCACCCGCTTGAACAAACCAGTTGTCATCATTGGCCGTCGGGCCGGAGTTCTCTACCACATTGGTGACAGTGACAGCGAGATTACGGTTGGTCGTCAACGATCCGTCCGAGGCACGAAGCGTGACGTTGTAAACGTTGTTAGACCCACTATCTGTCGGATTTTCGTAATCAGGTGATGAATTGAAGCTCAACGCACCGCTTGATGAATTGATCGAGAATTTCGAAGCATCCACGCCGCCATTGATCGAGTAGGACACCGAGCCGCTATCAGCATCCGTTGCGGCAGCTGTGTAGAAAGTCCCCGAGGAGTTCTCAGCAACACTGTCTGTCGTAGACGATGTCCATGATGGTGCGACGTCATTGACGTTGGTCACAGTAACCGCAACGCCGCGGTTTACATTGTGCGCCCCATCAGAAGCTCTCAATGTGACATTATAGACATTGTTTGAACCGCTATCGGTCGGGCTCTCGTAATTTGGTCCAGACACAAAGCGCAGAGCACCAGCCGATGTAATGGAGAACTTCGAAGCGTCATTGCCACCAACGATGGAATAAGTTCTTGCCGGTCCATCCGCGTCATTGGTTGCTGCGTTATAGAACGTGCTCGTGGTGTTCTCAGCAACGCTGTCGGTCGTGGAGGACGTCCAGGACGGTGCAATATCGTTGGTATTGGTCACGCTAACCGCAATCGCGCGATCTACACTGTGTGTGCCGTCAGAGGCTCGCAGCGTTACATTGTAGACATTGTTAGATCCGCTATCTGTTGGGCTCTCATAGTTTGGAGCCGAAACGAAGCTCAAGGCTCCACTCGATGAGTTGATGCTAAACTTGGACGCGTCCGCACCGCCGACAATGGAGTAGCTCCGAGCACGGCCATCCGCATCGTTGGTGGTCGCTGTGTAGAAGGTTCCAGATGTGTTCTCAGCAACGCTGTCTGTGGTGCCGGAAGTCCAGCTCGGCGCAACATCGTTTGTATTTGTGACAGTGACGGCGACTGCACGATCAACGGTGTTGGAACCATCGGAGGCGCGAAGCGTTACATTATAGACGTTATTAGTACCGCTATCAGTGGGGCTCTCATAGTTGGGAGCGCTTATAAAGCTCAACGCACCGCTCGATGAATTGATCGTGAACTTCGACGCGTCGCTACCGCCAACAATTGAGTATGTTCTTGCAGGACCATCAGCATCGCTAGTCGTAGCCGTGTAGAACGCTCCAGAAGTATTTTCCGCGACGCTGTCGGTGGTGGAAGAGGTCCAGGACGGCGCGACGTCATTGGTATTGGTGACAGTTACAGCGATTGCTCGGTCAGCATTGTGAACGCCGTCATTGGCGCGAAGCGTAACGTTGTAGACATTGTTTGATCCGCTATCGGTCGGGCTTTCGTAGTTGGGCCCGGAGATAAAGCGAAGAGCGCCTGCTGAGGTGATCGTGAACTTGCTTGAATCAGCGCCGCCGACGATGGAATAAGTCCTGACAGCTCCATCAGCGTCGCTTGTGGAAGCATTGTAGAATGAGCTGGTCGTGTTTTCAGCAACACTATCGGTTGTTGCCGAGGTCCAACTTGGGACCACATCATTGGTATTATTGACTGTTACAGTTAAAGCGCGGTCGGTGGTCAAAGTGCCGTCCGATGCGCGCAGTGTAAGGTTATACACATTGTTCGCACCGCTATCGATCGGGCTTTCAAAATTGGGGGACGTCTTAAAACTCAACCAACCACTTGAAGAACCCATATTAAACAGGGCGCTATCCGCCCCACCTACAATCGAATAGGTAACTGAATAACTGTCTGCATCACTCGCTTCGGCGACATAGAACGTGCCATTTGAATTTTCCGATACGCTGTCCGTTGTCGATGATATCCAGCTTGGAGAGACATCGTTGACATTGGTGACGCTGATCGCGACCGCCTGGTCCTTGGTGAACTGACCATCAGAAGCCCGCAAAATCACATCATAGACATTATTTGCGCCACTATCAGTTGGGCTTTCGTAATTGGGGGCCGAGACAAAGCTCAAAGCACCCGTTGTCGGATTGATCGTGAACTTGGAACTATCTGCACCGCCCGCGACAGAGAATGTGACGGTGGGGCTATCGGCATCCGTTGCTGTTGCGGTGTAAAAACCAGACGTGGAATTTTCAGCGGCACTGCCCGTTGTTTGAGACGTCCATATCGGTGAAAGGTCATTGATATCTGTGACCGTTACAGCCAGGACTTGTTGAACGACATGCACACCGTCAGTCGCGCCCACCCACAAATCATAGATATTATTGGCACCACTATCGGTCGGTGCCTCAAAATTTGGTGCTGTTATGAAGCTGAGCTGACCGGTATTTGGATTGATGGTGAATAATGACGCATCTGCGCCTCCCGCTACGGAGAACGTTGTCGCCGGGCCATCAATGTCCGATACACTCGCCGTATAGAACGATGAAGTGCTTCCTTCGATAACGCTGTCGGTCGTGAAAGAAGTCCATGAAGGTGCGACATCGTTCACATCGTTGACGGTTACTGCAAGAGACCTATCTGCCGTCAACGAACCATCTGAAGCGCGCAGAGTGACGTTGTAGATGTTATTGGCGCCGCCGTCGCTTGGACTTTCAAAGTTTGGAGGCGTCTGGAAACTTAGAGCGCCGCTTGACGCGTTTATCGTGAATTTCGAAGCATCTGTGCCACCGACAATTGAATAGGTTCTGGCAGGTCCATCGGCATCATTTGTTGAAGCTGTGTAGAAAGCGCCCGTTGAATTTTCCGCAACACTGTCGACGGTTCCGGATGTCCAGCTCGGCGTGATATCATTGATATTATCCACAGTGATTGCGACTGACCGATTGGTTCCCTGGATCCCGTCAGCAGCGCGAAGCGTCACGTTGTAGACGTTGTTGGTTCCGCTATCGGTCGGGTTTTCAAAATCAGGCGCGGTATTAAAGCTCAACGCGCCACTTGATGAATTGATCGAGAATTTAGCAGCGTCATTTCCACCATTGATCGAGTAGGTCAATGAGGCGGTATCTACGTCCGTTGCGCTCGCGGTATAGATCGTGCCTGTCGAGCCTTCGTTCGCCGATCCAGTCGTAGATGACGTCCAGACTGCTGACTCATCATCTGCATCTACGATCGTCAGTGCGAACGCCTGATCAGAGTGATTAGTGCCGTCTGAGGCGCGTAATGTGGCGTTATAGACGTTATTAGCGCCGCTATCTGATGGGTTCTCATAATCAGGAGCGCTCACTAAGCCAACTTGGCCAGTTGATGCATTGATCGTGAAGAGAGCCTGGTCAGCACCACCAACGATGGAATAAGTCGAAGCTGCGCTATCAACATCGGTCGCTGTGATTGTGTGAACGTTGACGAAGTTGCCTTCTGAACCTGCAGATGTTGCCGCTGAGGTGATCGATGGTGCCACGTCATTAACGTCATTGACGGTGACAGTCACGGCGCGGTCAGCTGTGAAGGTTCCATCGGAGACGCGCAAAGTTACATTGTAGATATTATTGGTACCGCTATCGGTCGGGAGTTCAAAATTGGGTGCGGACACAAAACTCAAAGCACCACTTGATGCGTTGATCGAGAATTTCGAAGAATCTGTTCCGCCGGAGATAGAAAACGTCAGTGAGCTACTGTCCGCATCGCTCGCTTGCGCGGTGTAGAACGTGCCGGACGTATTCTCATTCAAACTGCCCGCGCCGGACGAAGACCAGACCGGGGCAATCTCGTTTGCATCGGTGACGGAAAACGCCAGGCTTATGGAGCTGGATGCGCCGCCATCGGTTACATCGAGCGTGACATCATAGGTATTGTTTGAGCCGGTATCTGTCGGAGTTTCAAAATCTGGTGCCGCTAAAAAGCTCAGCGCGCCGGTGGTCGGATCCAAGGAAAACTTATCCGCATCTGCTCCGCCAGTGATGGAGAAGCTGACAGTGTGCCCCTCAGCATCATTGGCTGTGGCCGTGTAGACGGTACCGGATGAATTTTCCAACGCACTTGCAATTGCCGAGGAGGTAAACAAGGGCGCTGTATTAGCGACGCACAAACCGTTTACAACACTGCCAGGCGTGACGGTGCGAGTTTCTCGATTTCCGTGAAGGTCGTACCTAAACTCGATCGTCGAACAATCTTGATACGTCACTTTGATCAACCGACCGCGCATGTCGTATTCGAAGAGCTGCCCGGAGGGCGGTGTTTGTGCCAAGGCACCCGAACTTACACCAAACGACAACGCGCACAGAGCCGCAGCGCGACCAATAGACAAAATGCTGATTCGACCACCCACCATTAGAAGTTGTGCGCATCATTCTGAATATTTTTATACACGCAAGGGGGATTCTTTTTGTTTTCCACAATGTCAGCGTGCCTGGTTTTGCTTCATTACAAAATGCTCACAAACACTCGCCTGGTGAGGGATTTATTTTGGAAGAATCTGGTTTAATTGTGGATTTATCACGCAACCATAGTGGCGATCGACGACGAAATTGCTCCGATAGTCAATTCTGAAATTTCAAGATCGAGCAAAAAATTGGACCAAAAGTCCAACCGAATTCTAGTCAAACAAACTGACACGTCGCACCGGCTCAACATCAAACACCACCTCTGATGTCGTGATTTCTAGTACCTGACCGGCGGCCGTTTCATCCCCGATACGAACAGAGATTTCACGACCATCGACATCTAAAGCTGCAGTGAACTGACCGCCTTGTTGGGAGATGCCCAGCAGGCGAACTTGAGCCGGCGGCGGTGGAGGCGGCGCAGGCGCTACCACAACCGGTCGCACATAGGCTGCATGGAGGACATCAAATGGCGAACGATCCACCCAGCTTGGCTGCGCGCCCTGCTCGATCTCGTTTATCGCGGTCAGAACAGATTGATCTTCGGTTTGCCGCTCATAACTCTCATCAAGCGAAGCAAGCCACAATTGGCCGATCTGCATCTCGATCACCAGAGCAGTCCCGGGGCTATCGGGCCGAGTATCTCTTACCTTAAGTGCCTGGATGAGAAATTGCGGCGAACTGACCGATAAATTGCGCAAGAAACCATCCATAGATGCCAAATCTCCACGCGCATTAAACCGGTACCAGACAAAACGTTTCGTCTCGCCAGATATTGTCTCATGCTCTGTCTCGATCGGGTTAAACTGAACAGAGGCAAGCGTCGCATTATTGGCCATCTGACGGACCGTCGTCTGCAACTGGCGCCCTAGGCCCTCCACATCTTGAGTACTGACATAACGACCCAGGTCATAATCAACGATCGGATCGGCACGGAATTGCTGCATTAACGCGCGAGTGGATTGAGCCCGTAACTGCACCTGGCGATAAGCAAAGAATTCATCAACCAGAGGCGCGATGCTCGTGCTCAATAACGCGTACAAAAGCCCAAGCGTCGCAAATCCAACAATGAACCTGGCTATCAGTGAATTTGGGGCAAAATTCATGGCAATGACCTCACCAGGGCGATCATGTTGATTTCAGGCAAATCCTCACCTGCCTGAGTGGTTCGAACACTCCAGGGCTCTGGCCATTCAATTTGCAAAGCCAGGGAGATATCCCCGCTCAGGATCATCTCTATTTCACCGGCTGACCAATTGAGCTGAGTAATGTTTAGCCCTTCAGGCAAGGCCGCTGTGATGGTTTGCAAGTCATTTGTGAGCACGCCTGCGCGTCCCCCAAGGATATAGGTCTCGATATCGGTGTTAAACTGACCAAGCGTCTCACGACGGCGGCGCTCCTGGCCCAGAGCTATCCGATCTAGGCGATCCGCTGAGAGCAGTTCAAGACGCGCGGTTTCAAAATGGTTTGTCAAAGACCAACTGCCGATCATAAGCGCCACGCACATCACGATCACACTGCCAACGCGCTTAATGAGATTTGATCGTTGCTGAGCCTCTGCCTCGTTAGATTTAAAAACCAGCGCGCCGTGACCATGAGGATGAAAGCTAACCTGGCTTGCGCCCGTTTTATGCGCCTTCCCCTCAAGTTTGAAGAGATGATCAGCCTCACAGATCACAACGCTATATCGAATGGTTTTTTCATCGGGCTGGGCTATTGCACATGCAGCAAACACCGCCCTGTCCGGCTCAATTGGAGAGATTTCTTCGAAATTCAAACCGATCGCTTTTTGATGGCTCTCCCAGGGCGCGCGCGGCAAATCCAGGTTCGCGACAAAACAATCTTGCTTGGGCAATTCGATAATGGCGTGATTGGTCGCCCCATCTGAATTTGAGCCGGCCTTTAAAGCGCCCAAGCCAATATCTTTGACCATACCCTCCAGCGTCAGTCGAACCCAGCGCAGCAGTTTGGCCAGGGCAGACAAGTGATCATGATCGCTGGCGATATATTGGATGGTCTTCATGAGCGACACCGCCGGGAGACAAAATCAAAGCGGCAGTCATAGGGCGCATTGCGCTCAACGCGTTGAACAAAATCAGGCACTATTGGATCTTCAAAATCAATGGAGACCCAGTCAGGTTGATTCCACACCAGCTGCGCAGTTCCGCCCAACTCAAAACGACGACGCAATACCACACCATCTGCATCCCGCTGAACGAGCAGGCTGGTGCCCTCACCTGGACCCGCTGAGACAAGCGAATAATCCAACATCCTTGTCCGCCCGGTGTGAGCGCTTAGATCACGTCCAGAATACTCAATATCAAATGGGTCGATCCGATCTGCCTGGCTGATCCAAAGTGCGATACGGCCGTCATTGCGGGTTTGATCCAGATTGGTGCGAACGCTGACATAAGAGCGTGTCACATGGCGCGAGACTTCAGCCACCAGCAATAAGACCAGTGAGGCAAGAAACAAGCTGACGGCCATCTCACTCAGGGTGAAGGCTGCGTCCGCTGGCTCTGTCATGTCAGGGGACTTCATCATCCATCCCCCCAACGATATTCAACGCGACTGACTTGTCCGTCCTTTAAGCCCACTCGCCATGGCACGACAACATCGATGCGATAAAGCGCGTTGTCATTTCCCTGCGGTGTCACACTTCTTTGCCACATCAAGGGTTCAAGATCATCTGGTTGATTTGGTGTAACAGGACCGCTCGTCACAAGGCTTAAAGGGGCCTCACCCAACGCCTCAATCATCAAATTGTCCGCCACCCGCATCGCCAACTGGCGCACATGCGCTTCTCGAGCGTTTTGACGCGCCGAGCCAAGCGCGAACACCATTGCAATGCCAATAGAGGCAGCAACCACCATCGCCATCAGGCTCTCAACAACGGTAAACCCGGCTTCTTTATCCAGCCGGCGAGCTTTGATCTGTGTCACAGGGCAAAATCTCCCAAACTGGAGAGCCCAGTTAAAAACGCACTCATCATCCAGGCGATAAAGCCGCCCATTGCAACAAGCAGCACGGGCCCCGCCGCTGCGGCAACCTTGTCTAAACGGTCCAATGCGCGATCAAGGATGAGGTCGCCTGCGCGTGTGGCCATTTGTCCCAAGGATCCGGTCTCTTCACCAACACGGGCCAGATGGGCAATCTCTGGCGATAGCCCTTCAATGGACGCCAATGCATTGGCAACCGAGCGCCCCTCTCGCAGGGCATCGGCCGAGCAACGAAGCTTTGCGCGCCATGCCGGATTAGGCGCACTTGAAGCAGCCAGATCGAGCGCCTTTGCGGCCGGAGCACCTCCGGTCATGAGGGCACCAAAAGTCCTCGAGAATGCGCCGCAATTTAAATCGCGAACAATGGGATGAAGAAACGGCATGTGAGCGCGAAGCAGAGCCAGCCAGTTTCGAAGCGGGTTTTTTGTCGAGGCAATGCTCAAAAGAACACCAAACGCCGTCACACCGATGGCCAATTGCACACCATAGCTTCGAAGAAACTCCCCAAATGCGATAATCTCGCGCAGCGCGCCACCATTGTTGGAGGATTGATCAAGCAAAGGGGCTAAAGCAGGCCCTGCAAAGGCAGATAGCGCGATGATCGCCACGACGGAAATCGTCAGTAAGAACAGCGGGTAGGCCAATGCACCTTGGATTTTTTGAGCAAAGATTGCCTGACGCCTTAATATCGAAGCGCCAACCCGCAATGTGTCGTGCAGACGGCCTGATTGCTCACCAGCGCGGGCAAATTCTGCGGCCAGCACCACATCGCCATCTTCGCCCACCCGCACTGCGGTACCCAGATCTGCCCCAGCATCAAGACGTTCAACCATCAATTTGGCGAGCTTTTGGGTGGCTGGAGCGGCATCGCCCTGACTTAATACCTCCAGCCCTCTTCGAAGCGGAACACCGGCCTCATGCAAGGCGGCTAAATCTTCAAGAAACGATGCAAGCTCGGCACGGCCCGGACCTTTCTCGCTAAGAAGACCAAACAGGCGCTCAGATTGAACCACTTCAGTGGGGGTTTCACCGCGTGCGGTTAAAAATCGTGCCGCTTCTTGTGCGTCACCCGCTTCAATAACGCCTTTAACATGGCTTCCGTCATGGGCCAGGGCTGTATATCGAAACTGCGCCATCTGGTTATCCCGACAATGCGCGTTTGATTTCATCAATCGATGTGAGACCGGCACGCAGCTTGGCGCGGGCATCATCGCGTAACGAATATGGCAGGGCATTTTGCGCGGTTTGGCGAATATCGGTTTCAGATTGGATGGCTTTGATCACCGCGTCGTCAGCGACAAACCCCTCCGCGATCGCCAGGCGCCCATGATAGCCGGTCTGACCACATTCCAAACAGCCCGCGCTTTGATAAATAGTCTCACCACTCTCAAGACCCAGCTCGTTGCATTCGGCGGCAGATGGATTGATTTCCACCTTGCAATGATCACACAATTTTCGCGCCAGGCGTTGAGACAAACTGCCTCTAAAACAGGCAGATAGCTGAAAGGGCTCAACGCCCATATCAAGCAGGCGTGGAAGCGCACGAGGCGCATCGATAGCGTGCAATGTCGCCAGGACCAGGTGACCGGTCAAGGCAGCCTGGATTGCGGCTCTGGCCGTTTCTACATCACGGATTTCGCCAACCAGTATGACGTCAGGATCCTGCCTCAAGAAGGAACGAATTGAGGAAGAAAACGTCACCCCGGCCTTATCAGCGACTTGAACCTGGGTGACATGGTCAAAGTGAAATTCAACGGGATCTTCAACGGTGAGCACTTTGAGGTTTTTACCTCTTAGAGCCTCAAGACCGGCGTAAATTGTCGTGGTCTTTCCTGACCCGGTTGGTCCGGTGACCAAGAAGAGCCCATGTGGCCAGCTTACCGCGTTGTTGAGCAAACCAAGCTCGCAATCTGAAAAGCCCAGTTTTTGAAAATCGAGGTCCACCTCACCGCGGTCCAAAATACGCATGACGGCCGCTTCGCCATGAACGGACGGTACCAGAGAAATGCGCAAATCCACACTGCGACCGCCGACCACAATGGTGGTGCGCCCGTCCTGCGCAACGCGGCGTTCGCCAAGGTCGAGCTCGGCGAGAACCTTGATGCGCGCCATGATCGCACCGGCAATTTCAATGGGTTCACGCGCGACGGTCTGCAACACGCCATCAATGCGGTAACGCACGATCAGGGCATGTGAGCGCGGCTCGATATGAACGTCTGATGCGCGTTGCTCAATTGCCTTGCTCAGCCAGCTGGTCACCCGTCTGGCAATCGGCGCATCGCGATCAAATTCCAAGGCCTGACGCACTGCATCACTTTGTTCAATATCTGCGGGCGGGGTCCAGTCCTCACTAAAATTGTCAACCCGCTCGGCATGGGCGCGGCGCTCATCACGGCCGCGCAGGACACAAATTTGAACATCGCGTTTAAGGGCGAAGATCAATCCATTAATGGCGTTCTGATTAAGCGGGTCGACCAGGCCAATCTTCGCGCTCGCTTCATCGATATCGAGCACAATGGCGCGGTTATGGCGCATAAAGCTTTGCCCGATTGCTTTTACTTGCTCATGATTTCGGGCGCGTTCGGTTTGTGCGGAGGAGCTGGAGGACAGTCCCGTGATCGCGCAAAATGCGTCGCGCAAATCATCATCATCAACCGCGCCCAGTCGATTAAGGGCAAGGACCTGGGATTC
>JAQXCQ010000084.1 GCA_029251785.1 Maricaulis sp.
ACCGAATTCCTGCCCGCCGCCCTGGAAATCATGGACACGCCGCCCCGCCCGCTGGGGCGCATCATCCTGTGGACGATTATCGCCGCCGCCATATTCGGCCTGGTTTGGGCCAGCCTCGGCAAGGTTGATGTCGTTGCCGTCGCCGAGGGGCGGCTCACCCCGGAAGGTCGCCTGCAGGCCGTCGAGACCCTGGAGAGCGGCGTCGTCCGCGCCATCCATGTCCGCGAGGGCCAGGTCGTCACCGCCGGCCAGCCCCTCGTCGAGCTGGACGCCACCTTCACCGACGCCGACGCCGACGCCGCCCGTTCCGAGCTCGAGACCGCTCGCCTCCAGCGCCGCCGCGCCCTGGCCCTGCTCGCCTGGGCCGATGATGGCACAGTCGTCTGGCAGGACGAGCTGGAAACCCTCACCCCCGGCATCCAGTCCGCCGAGGCGCGCCTGGTCACCGCCCGTATCCGCGAATTCGAGACCCGCCAGGCCAGCCAGGAGCAGCGCCGCGAAGCCGCCCTGGCCGCCCGCGCCGAAAGCCGCGCCACACTCACCGGCGTCCAAAACACCTTGCCGCTCGTGCGCCGGCAATACCGGGACAATTTCGCCCTCGCCGCAGACGGTTTTGCCCCACGCCAGCGCGTCGCCGAACTCGAAGAACGCATCGCCTCAATGGAAGCCCAGGCCAATGCCGAGCAACAGGCCATCCGCCGCTCCACCGCCGAGGCTGCCATGGTCGAGCAGGACATCGCCTCGGCCCTGGAAAGCTTCCGCGCCAATGCCGCCGGCGAGCTCTCCGAGGCCGAAAGCATCATCGCCACCCGCACCGAAATCCTCGAAAAAGCCGAGGCCCGCGCCGAACTCCAGACCCTGACCGCCCCAGTAGACGGCATCATCAACGCCATCAATGTCACCACAATCGGCGAGGTCGCCGAACCCGGCGAGCCGATCATCACCCTCGTCCCCGGCGGCGGCGCCCTCTATGTCGAGGCCTATCTGCTCAACAAGGATGTCGGCTTCGTTACCATCGATCAGGAAGTCATGGTCAAGCTCGAAGCCTTCTCCTTCATGCGCTACGGCTATCTAGACGGCGTGGTCGAACACATCTCACCCGACGCCATCGTCGACCAGAACCGCGGCCTGGTTTATCCGGCCCGCATCCGCATTTTGGAAAACGGCGTGACCGTCAATGGCGAGGCCGCGGTCCTGTCCGCCGGCATGGCGGCAACCGTGGAAATCAAGACCGGAGAACGACGCGTGATCGCGTTTATTTTGAGCCCGGTGTTGAGGGGATTGCGAGAGGCGGGGCGGGAGCGGTGAGGGGGCGTTGCATTGCATGCTACGCGGATTGATTTGGGTCAAATGTTGATGTGACGGCGGTCGGTTAGTTGCAACCTTAAACTGAATGAAATATATTGATGTTTAATCGGAAAAGGCAATTATAGATTTAGCTTGCGTTGTGAGGTTTGACACCTAAGCTACGGCTGGCTTGAAGGATAAGTGAGTCTAGTGACGATTCTAAGGGCCGCCGTAATTGCAACATGTATGCTAGCGTCCGCAGCTTGTGCGCAGAGAACCCAATCGGAAGAACAAGATCATTTCGTGGAGTTGGTTCAAGATAGATTTGACCATGTGGACGATGAGCGCCACCCGATTTGTGAGTGCCTTGAAGTTGATTATTCATCATATGCACAAGTCGCCGACGAACTTTCACTGCAAGTCCAAAAAGCGCCGGTTCTTTATTCTCTCTCGCCTCCACCAGATGGAGAAGTTGGCGTTCGATTCTCAACGGGCGTGAACAATCCCGTTGCGGTGCTTCGCTTCTTTGGTGTCGAGTTGCGTCCGGCTGGAAAAGATGAAGTTGCAAATTTGGTGGTGGTGTATCCAAACTTCATCGACCCAAGACTGGAAAGGGGTGACGTAGAAATGTTCTATGAAAGTTCCTTTTGTGAGGTAACAGTTAGTTCGCAAGATAGTGGATTGGTCGAAGTACTGTTGAAACGATCCTCAGGCGATGATGTTGGTCAAGCTCGCGCAGTATGCATATCGAACGGAATAATGGCTGCGGTCGGTCTCCCGCTCATCGTAAATACCCATGATGCCTACCCAGTTCGTTTTTTTGGCGAGGCGCCATCTGGAATATTGGTGGAATATAGAGGCGGGGAGTTGGGTCTCCGGTTTAGCCGCGAAATTCGTTGCCTTGCGGGCGGCTATAATTTGATTTCAACCAGAGAGTTCCCAGTTTCAATTTATCTGACAGAGATTGATCGAGCTTTAGATCTAAATCGATCACATCTTGTCGATGTATGCAACTCAAGTAATTGATAATATTAATGATGTCTCGAAGTGTGGAGTGGTAAAATGGGTACTAGGCAAAGTTCTTCAGTTAAGCAGCGATTGCATAGAGACCCATATCAGGCTGAAATCGAGGCGCTCGCGGTCCAAATCCGAGCAATGGCGCTGCGGCACCAAGAGCTCGGAAATACATGGAATGCAGATTCCGTGAACCGCTTCATAAATGAGTTGGGCTGGCTGGTTGCGAGAGATGGAAACTATGCGTCTGCGATAAGTGATGTGCCCCTAGATTTGTAGACGCCTTGCTTGGTAAACATGAAGCAGGGAGTTTTTCAATGACAAGACGTATTCGTTACACGGATGAGTTCAAGCGTGAGGCGGTCGCTCAGGTC
>JAQXCQ010000094.1 GCA_029251785.1 Maricaulis sp.
GAAGCGATTTTCGAAGCCATGTCGCAATATCCCAAGCTGATCGAGCGCCCCGTGGTCATTCACGGTGATGAGGCGATGATCGGTCGCCCGCCGGAACAGGTCCTCGAACTGTTCTAGGCTTTTCCGCCCCAACTTACCCAAACTTGCCCTAATCCTGCCTCACGCGCATCGCTAAACTGGCGATGCGTGGGACGGTGCCTGCGCACGGGACCTGACATCAGGTCTGAGACCAGCGCACTGGGATAGGGAAAGAACAGATGCGACACATGCAATTCCTGGCCGGAACACTCGGCCTTCTGGTTTTGGCTGCTTGTAGTGATGAAACGGGTGCACCGCCGCCACCGGCACCGCCTCCGCCAGCGCCCTCAATCGCGAGGCTGGAGGCCTCCGCGGATACCGCCAGGCCCCGATCATCATCGTCCTCCTCGCAATCTTCCCCTCAGCAACTCATCGCCTATACCTATAATTTCCATCTGGAATATCCGGTGGGGGTCACTGAGATGGCCATGCATGATCACCGGGATCGATGCATTGCGGCCGGCTTCGAGCTTTGCCAGGTAGTCTCATCAGGATCGTCGGTGCAATCGCAAGACATCTCCTACGCCAATCTGGAGATTCGCGCGTTGCCAGAATGGCTCGACACGTTTCGCGCCGGGCTTGCCGGCGAGGTTTCCGAGGCTGGCGGGCAATTATTGTCGAGCAATATGGGCTCCGCGGATCTGACACGATCGATACTGGATGCCGATGCGCGGTTAACTGCCAAGCGCGAATTACGCGTACGGCTCACCGCTCTGCTCGCCAGAGACGGGTCATCGGTTGAGGAACTCATCCAGCTGGAGCGAGAGTTTGCCCGCGTGCAGGGCGAGATTGAATCGGGCGACGCTCAATTGCGAGCGATGAGAGCCCGGGTTGCGATGTCGACGACGAGTTTGCGATACACAACGCGCTATACGCCGACCGGCGGAGGCGCGTTTAATCCGATTGGCGATGCCATCGACAATGCCTTCCGCAATTTTTCGCGCGGCCTCGGTGCGGTCATCGATTTCGCGGCATCCAGCGCTCCCTGGCTGATCATCATTCTCCCCATTTTGTGGTTGTTGATGCGCTGGCGAGCCCGCGTGACAGCAAGAAAATTGTCTAGAAAGTAGAATATTACGTTTTGAACTTGCGAAGTAAGCGGCCGGTTCCATACGGGGAATCGGCCGTTTCGCTTCATTTTTGGATTCGCCGTGTCGCCCCCAACTCAAGACCAAATCGGTTCCAATATTGAATAATCGTTCAGTACTCATCAGGCGCTTAACGCAACCATCAAAATACTTGCAGAGACAGAATTATCACTACTTTTGAAATATTGGGAGAATTCCCAATATTTGTGAGTCGAATCGTCGAAAAGGAGATATTCTGTTAACCATAATCACTGAATCCAACTCCTAGTCAGAAATCCGGTCGCGTTTCTTTTAAACATCCTAGCGACCAATCTAAGCAAATTGAGGGACAAATCATGAGCATCAAGAAGAAGTTACTAGCCTGCTCGGCGGGTGTTGCATTTGTGGCAACCGCCATGCCAGCGGTTGCTGTTGCACAAAGCGGCGGCGTCATTCCAGACGTTATTGTTGTTACAGCGACCAAGCGCGAATCGACCGTGCAGGCTCTGCCCTTTTCAATCAATGCGCAGACGGAGGCCGATATCCGGCGCACCGGCGCGGATTCCATTGAGGACCTGGCTCGCAATGTGGCCGGCCTGACGATCCAAAACCTTGGACCTGGACAAAGCCAAGTCGCCATCCGTGGCGTTTCCGCTGGCCAAATCGTTCGTGACCAGCCGGGCGTGAAAGAGCAGGTTGGTGTCTATCTTGATGAATCAGTGATCTCACTGTCGCTCTTTACACCGGATCTCGACCTTTATGACCTGAACCGGGTGGAAAC
>JAQXCQ010000099.1 GCA_029251785.1 Maricaulis sp.
GCCGAATACCCGATGCCCGCAACTTTCGCCAAACAACATGGACGGTTTTGGAACCGATTGTCCTGGATGC
Organism: Maricaulis sp.; assembly: GCA_029251785.1. Lineage (GTDB taxonomy): Bacteria > Pseudomonadota > Alphaproteobacteria > Caulobacterales > Maricaulaceae > Maricaulis. The sequence goes on from JAQXCQ010000099.1 coordinate 71, forward strand.
CGCTTGATCACGGCATGGCCCCGTATAAAAAGCGCATCAATGAATTGCGAGCACAGTATGAGCTGGAGCCTGTGAGCAGCCGGATCGATTATTCGACTTGGATGGGTCGACCGGCCCTGCGCCTGATCGCTAATTCCCCACATATTTTACCGCGACCGAGTGACTGGGACGAAAAGGTCATCATGACAGGCAGCTGGGCATTGCCTCCGTCAACCGAAGCTCTGGACCCGCTCTTGGAAGCTTTCCTGCAGGCGGGAGAGGCCCCGGTTTATGTGGGCTTCGGCTCAATGGTCGCCCAGCACCCGGATCGATTGGTGAAGGCCGTCGTGAAAGGGCTCAAAAAAGCTGGCTTGCGCGGCGTGATTGGTCGCGGATGGGCTGAATTGCCGGCGCGCGCGAGCGATCATGTCCACTTCATCGACAGCGCACCACATGACGTGCTGTTCAAACGTTGCCGGGCGCTTGTGCATCATGGCGGTGCCGGCACCGTGGCTGCCGGACTTCAGGCCGGCAAGCCCAGCCTGATCGTGCCGTTCATCGCCGACCAACCCTGGTGGGCGGAACGGTTGCGGGAACAGGGCTTGGGTCCGGCGGCATTGAAGCCGGGGAAAATCTCGACGAAACTTTTCGCCCGAGCCATTCGTGAATTGGTCGACAATAAGGAGTGGTCGGAGCGGTGCGAAGCGGTCTCCGAACACATGCGAAATGAACACGGCACGGCGCGGGCGGCGGATTTGATTGAGGCCGAAGCGGCGATCTGGAAGCGGCGCTAGACGGCAGCCGGGCGGCGTTAACGCGGACGCGCCGTTTGTTTAAACGCGCGCTTACAACCTGCAGAACCAACAATTTAAAACAATTTCGTGCCGAATTTAGTCGGCATTAAACATAGATCGTCGGAATTTTGTTCATGGTAGTTACTCGTTAAGGGACTCGGCGTTTCATTGTTGGTACGCAGAAAGCGCGAGGTGAATTAATGGCCAGTGTAGGAGCCAGGTCGAATTCAGGTGTGAAGCTGGTCGCAAAGTCCGCAATCTTGTGGCTAACGGCCGGAGTGGTATTTGCCTCGGTTTTCGGCGCCCTGCTCGCCGTCCGGTCTGAACCGTCTTCGCTGATTGTTCCGCATTCTGTTTCTGCGCCCGTCATCGCGATGAGTGACGATTTACCGGCCGAATAAGTCGATCCCTCTTCAGTCCGCCTCGAATTTCGCAATGCCTTGTCGCGTTGTGTTGACCTGCAGCTGGAACACATCCGGGCGGGCATAATGACCCGCAGGATCAAAATCGAATTTGCCACGCACATTGTCTGTCAGGTCCAGATCGGCGGTCAGAATGGTCTCCTTGCCAAACACTGGCCCCGCAATGAGCTCGCCCAGTGGCGAGATGATGCAGCTTCCGCCATTGATCAGCACGGTATCGGCCGACTCGCCCTGAATCGGGTGAAAATCCTTTGGTGCCATGCCGCGTGTGAAATACTGATTAGCCGACAGCACAAAGCAACGCCCCTCCATCGCAATCGTGCGCATCAGGCTGAGCCAGTTTTCGCGATCATCGACGGTGGGGGCGCAATGGATGACCGGGTGCTGGGCGTAAAAAGCCGAGCGGGCCAGGGGCATGAAGTTTTCCCAGCAAATCAGGGCGCTCATCGGGCCGAAGGGGGTCTGGGTGACGTCGAGCGTTGAGCCATCACCAAAGCCCCAGATCAGGCGCTCCATGGCGGTGGGCATGAGCTTGCGACGTTGATTGGCCAGCGAGCCGTCCGGCGCGAAAGTGAGGACGGAGCAATACAGCGTGCCGCCCTCGCGCTCGATAACACCGACAACCAGCCAGGCTGACGCGACCCGTGCCATCTCTCCCATCTGAGCGCAGGCCTTGCCGGGCACGTCGATGGCTGCTTCGAAATAGCGGGCAAACCAGTCGCGGCCCTCCGGGGATCGCGAGCCGACGCGAGCACCAAAATCATGGCCTTTTGGATAGCCGCCAATATAGGCTTCCGGAAAGACGATCAGTTCGGCACCGGCTTTTGCGGCGTCAGCCACATGGGCTTTCATCGCCTCCAGGGTCGCATCTGTGTCGAACAGGATCGATCCGGTCTGGACGATTGCGGCTTTGACGGTCTGGCTCATCGGCACAATTCCTTGACAGCACTGGCTGGCGAGCGTAAACGCCCGCATTCATCACGCAAGCTCTACCGCTTGTCTTACCTGCACATCTTCTCACATGGGAAAGGGAGGCAGGCGAGCACCCCGCTCGGCGAAGTTTTCGCTCAGCGGGAAAGCACTGGCTTGTGCGCTGAATATTATACTGGATTTCGGGCGATTGCCTTGAGTCCAAACCAGAAGGAAGACGCATGTTTGACGCGCTTACAGATCGCCTTGGCGGAATTTTCAACAATCTCACCGGTCGTGGTGCGTTGTCGGAAAAAGACGTTGATGCGGCCCTGCGCGAAATTCGTGTTGCCCTGCTGGAAGCCGATGTTGCTCTGCCGGTTGTAAAGTCTGCGATCAAGCAGATCCGCGAGCGCGCCGTTGGTGAAGACGTGATCCGCGCCGTTGCGCCGGGCCAGCAAGTGGTCAAGATCGTCCATGAGGCGTTGATTGACCTGCTGGGCGGCGATGGTGAGCCGGAAGGGCTGACGCTGGAAGGCGAGCCGCCGGTTGCGATCTTGATGGTCGGTCTGCAGGGCTCGGGTAAGACGACCACGTCGGCCAAGCTGGCCCTGCGTATTACCAAGGACAAGAAGAAGGTCTTGCTGGCCTCGCTCGATACACGCCGTCCGGCGGCGATGGAGCAATTGCAGCAATTGGCGAAGCAGACCGACGTCGCTTTCCTGCCAATCGTGCCAAACCAGAGCGCCGTCGATATCGCAAAACGCGCGATGAGCGCCGGACGTCTTCAGGGCTTTGACGTTGTCATCCTCGATACCGCCGGTCGCACCTCGATCGACGAAGAGCTGATGGGCGAAGTCCACGCGATCTCAACCGCGACACGTCCGCGCGAAACCCTGCTGGTGGCCGATGCGCTGACCGGTCAGGATGCCGTCGAGACAGCGACACGCTTTAATGAGCGCCTGCCGCTGACCGGCCTGGTGCTGACCCGGATGGATGGTGATGGACGCGGCGGTGCAGCCCTGTCGATGCGTCATGTCACCGGCCTGCCGATCAAATTCCTCGGTGTCTCGGAAAAAGTGGACGGGCTGGATGCGTTTGATGCCCGCCGGCTCGCCGGACGTATTCTGGGCCAGGGCGATATCGTCTCATTGGTCGAGCGTGCTGCGGAAGACGTTGATCAGGAAAAAGCCGCCCGCATGGCCAAGAAGATGGCCAAGGGCAAGTTTGATTTTGAAGATTTGCGGGAACAATTCGCCCAGCTCAAGAAGATGGGCGGGCTTGGCTCTATTCTCGGCATGCTGCCCGGCATGAACAAAAAAGCCCGCGCCCAGATGGGTGCAGCGGGCATGGACGACAATATGCTGACCCGTCAGGAAGCCATTATCCTGTCGATGACCCCGCAAGAGCGCGCCCGGCCTGAGCTGCTCAAGGCCTCGCGCAAGAAACGTATTGCGGCGGGCTCGGGTGTTCAGGTGTCTGAGGTCAACAAGCTGATCAAAATGCATCGCCAGATGGCCGACATGATGAAAAAAGCCGGCAAAAAAGGTCGCGGTGGCGGAATGGCCGGCATGATGCCTCCCGGAATGGGGGCCGGAATGGGCGGCATGCCCGGCGGAATGCCAGGGAATATGGGCGGCATGGACCCGTCCGCCATCAAATCCAGCCTGCTGGATGGCCCTGGTGGCGGAAACGCTGCGCCAAGTGGCCTTCCCGGCCTCGGCGGCGGCGGAACACCACTTGGTCCGGACGGATTGCCCATCGGCCTACCGAAAAAATGATTGCGTACTCAACCTGTTTTCAAATCACACAGAATACCAAACTGAAGGACTACCAAAATGTCTCTTAAAATTCGTCTCGCCCGTGGTGGCGCCAAGAAGCGCCCTTACTACCG
>JAQXCQ010000118.1 GCA_029251785.1 Maricaulis sp.
ACAAAATGCTCAATGCCCGCGGCAATAGCCTCATCGACCACATATTGAATGGCGGGGCGGTCAAAGACCGGCAGCATTTCCTTCGGGATCGCCTTGGTGGCGGGCAAAACGCGTGTTCCCAGCCCGGCGACAGGCAGGACGGCTTTTCTGATTGGCTGCATCTTTATTCCCCATGTTTGAGCGGACAGGTACAGGATGGATGAAATCGGGTCCAGTGAAAGCCTTCACATGCAGTGGGTTCTGGGTGCATATTGCGCCGCGCGCAAAACAGGAAGTGGCTGAATGCCCAAGAAATATTTCGGGACTGACGGAATTCGTGGTGAGACCAATAGCTTTCCGATGACAGCGGAAACGGCCTTGCGTCTGGGCATGGCGGCGGGGCGATATTTTACGCGCCGCGAGGGACGCCATTCGGTGGTGATCGGCAAGGATACGAGGTTGTCTGGTTATATGATTGAGTCGGCGCTGGTGGCCGGATTTACCTCCGTGGGTATGGACGTTTTCCAGTTCGGGCCACTTCCAACGCCCGCTGTTTCCCTGATGTCGCGGTCTTTGCGAGCTGATCTGGGGGTGATGATCACCGCCTCCCACAATCCGTTCCATGACAATGGTATCAAGCTGTTCGGCCCCGATGGGCGCAAGCTGGATGATGCCGCGGAGCTGGAAATTGAAGCTCTGATGGACCGTGGTTTGGCCGATAGACTGGCGGCCCCCTCGGATCTGGGGCGTGCCAAGCGCATTGATGACGCACAGGCGCGTTATGTCGAGATCGTAAAGGCAACCTTCCCACGAGCGCAGAATTTGAACGGCCTCAAGATCGTGGTCGATTGCGCCAACGGGGCAGCCTACAAGGTCGCGCCGGTGGCGCTCTGGGAATTGGGTGCGGAAATTATTCCTATCGGCGTGTCTCCGGATGGCTTCAACGTAAATGATGGCTGCGGTTCGACCGCGCCGAAATTGTTGGCGGAAGAAGTGCTCAAATCGGGCGCCGATCTCGGCATCGCGCTGGATGGAGATGCGGATCGTTTGATCCTGTCCGACGAGAAAGGGCGGGTCGTTGATGGTGATCAGATCTTGGCGCTTTTAGCGACAAGCTGGAAAAAGGCGGGTCAGTTGGCGGCGCCGGGCGTTGTCGCGACGGTGATGTCCAATTTAGGTCTTGAGCAATTTTTGGCGGCCCAGGATATCGGATTTACGCGGACGCAAGTTGGTGACCGCTATGTCAGCGAGCGCATGCGCGCCACCGGAGCAAATCTGGGCGGTGAGGCGTCGGGTCATATTTTGATGCCGGAGTTTTCGCCCACGGGTGATGGCCTCATCGCTGCTCTACAGGTTCTTCGCGCGCTGTCGGAGAGTGACAGACCGGCGAGCGAGTTATTGCGGCTATTTGAGCCTTCTCCCCAAATTTTGGAAGGCGTGCGCGTCAAAGCCGATACGTCTCCCATGACAAATTCAGTCGTGACGGCGGCGATCTCGGATGCAGAACAGCTCCTCAAGGGCAGTGGTCGCCTTGTCGTGCGTCCGTCAGGCACCGAACCCTTGATCCGCGTGATGGCGGAAGGTGAAGAGGACAAAATTCGCGTCGCCGTGGACATGGTCAAAACCGCTGTCGCCCAAACCCAGCTTTGATATTTCAATAGTGCTTATCTGCACCGCGGACCCGTTTCGGGCTTGTGTCCCGCATCCAATGCCATATGACTTCCGGCGTAACTCAAGATGGAAATTACAATGACAAA
>JAQXCQ010000145.1 GCA_029251785.1 Maricaulis sp.
AAGGAAATGCTGCCGGTCTTTGACCGCCCCGCCATTCAATATGTGGTCGATGAGGCTATTGCCGCGGGCATTGAGCATTTTGTTTTCGTGACAGGTCGAAACAAGGGTGCGATCGAAGAATATTTCGACACGGCCTACGAACTCGAGAGCACGCTGCGCGAAAAAAACAAGACCGCGACCCTCGCCGAACTCGACGCAATCCGCCCCGAAGCTGGCTCCATGAGCTTCGTCCGCCAACAAGCCCCACTCGGCCTCGGCCACGCAATCTGGTGTGCCCGCGACATCATTGGCGATGAGCCGTTTGCTATCCTGCTGCCCGACGTCATTGTCCGCGCCAAACAAAGCTGCCTCGCCCAGATGGTCGACGTCTATAACGACACCGGCGGCAACATCATCGCCGTCGAGCAAGTGCCTCAGAAAGATGTTTCCAAATACGGCGTCATCGCACCAAAATCGCGAGAGGGAAACCGGATCGAGATGAGCGGCATGGTCGAAAAACCACCTGTTGAAACAGCGCCTTCCAATCTCGCCATCACCGGGCGCTACATCCTTCAGGGCAAGATCTTTGACTATCTCAAAGACCAGGCCGCCGGCGCAGGTGGCGAGATTCAGCTGACCGACGCCATGGCCCGCCTGATGGACAATGACACCTTCTTCGCCGTCGAATATGACGGCATGTCCTACGATTGCGGCGACAAGCTGGGATACCTACGCGCCACGCTGGCGCATGCGATCCACAATGAAGAGCTTGGTGACGCGGCGAGAGCCGTCGCGGCCGAGGTGCTGGGCTAAAGAGCACGAAAAAGGGACATTCGGTGACCCAGCGCGCAGAGAACATATACACGCTTGAAGGCAAACGGGTCTGGGTCGCCGGACACCGCGGCATGGTCGGATCCGCCATCTGTCGCCGTCTCGAGCAGGAAAACATTGGTGAGTTGCTGACTGTCACACGTCAGCAAGTGGATTTATCGCGACAAGACCAGGTTGAAACCTGGATGGCCGATACCCGCCCAGAAGCCGTATTCGTCCCCGCCGCCAAGGTTGGCGGCATCCTCGCCAATTCCACATACCCGGCGGACTTCCTCTATGAAAACCTCGCCATCGCCTCCAACATCATCCACGCCGCCCACAAAACCGGCGTCGAAAAACTCCTGTTTCTCGGTTCATCCTGCATCTACCCCAAGTTGGCACCACAACCCATCCCCGAAGACGCCCTGCTGACCGGCCCACTCGAGCCCACCAATGAATGGTATGCCATCGCAAAAATCGCCGGCATCAAACTCTGCCAGGCCTACCGCCAGCAACACGGCGCAGACTTCATCTCCGCCATGCCGACCAATCTCTACGGCCCCTTCGACAATTTCGACCTCAAATCCTCCCACGTCATCCCCGCCCTCATCCGCAAAGCCCACGCCGCCAAGCAAAACAACGACAAATCCATGATCATGTGGGGCACAGGCACCCCAATGCGCGAATTCCTCCACGCGGATGATTGCGCCGACGCCCTCGTTTTCCTGATGAAAACTTATTCCGGCGACCAACACATCAATGTCGGCTCCGGCACAGACGAAACCATCGAAGCCTTGACACGCATGGTGATGGAAGTGGTCGGGTTTGGGGGTGAGCTGGTAAAAGATACCAGCAAGCCAGATGGCACGCCCCGGAAGCTAATGTCAGCAGATCGCCTTAGAGAAATGGGCTGGTCGCCCAACATCTCATTGAAGGACGGATTGGCCGGCGCATATCAATGGTTTTTGGATAACCACTCAGACGCGTAACCGTGCACCCATTAGTGCATCTGCGCGCTCGAAAAATAGAATGGTACGCGCGCAACAGGATTAAGCAGCCCGTCGTCCCACGATCTGTCGCAGTCGTAAAATAACAACAGCCCAAAACCACTAAAATGGTCTGATGAAACGTCTGGAAAATGAGTTTGGAGATTTAATTCGATATCAGCGGAGCCATTCCCGGACAATCGGTGCGAAACGCCAACAGAAGCGTATCGACGTGGACTGCTCCATGGAAATATCCGCCGCCCAAAGAAGTCGAGCACGATCAAACTATTGGCCACCTCATGATCTGGCACAAGCATACAAAGCTCCTGCCCTGACCGATTATTTACCTCAAGCGTCAAAACACCACTTGTCTCAACCGGCTCAAAACTGGAACGAATTTCGACCCGTTCCTGAACATAAAACTCATCCGGCAAATCAGATGACTGAAGGCCGACAAATAGCGCGACCATTAGCGTCAACAACATAACAACATTTGTCCTTGGCTATTACATCCATGGCGATCATGGCGCTGAATTCCGAACTCTTCGCCACAAATGTTTTATGGCACATCCCCCTTGAACGGCGAAATCTCCCGCCCCAAATGCCAACCACTTCCCTAGCGGGAGGGGCAGCACGTTCCGGCAGCAGAACAGGAACACTTACTGAAACTCTCGCACTCTCGTGCGAGCGGTGAGGTGTTGGATGACCCAACACCCGGCGCTCGCAAATATGGGAGGCGGATAACGGGGAGTGTTTGTGTTATGGAACATGAACTAATTACCTCTGGGTCTTCTGTGCCCAAATTCAACCATCTTCACCTCATCGAGGTGAAGTTCGCCGCCTTGAAGATCCCCGATCGCGCCCTGCGCAATCATCCAGCCAGCCAGATCAAGAAAATCGCCCGATCGCTTGAACAATTTGGCTGGGTCTCCCCAATCCTGATCGACGGCCATAACGAGATCATCGCGGGCCTCGCTCGCATCGCGGCAGCCAAGAAACTTGGCCTGACCCACGCCCCAGCC
>JAQXCQ010000132.1 GCA_029251785.1 Maricaulis sp.
ATCCTGCCTGGTCATCGTAAGTGTCCGCCTAAAACAAGCGGACGCCTATCACCCGCTATCAATGCGAATGTCACATCAAGACAAAATCCCGCAAGCGCGGGTTCACCAGACGCTTACGATGTAAACGATAATACCGTGTACGCAAAATCGGTAAATCTACTCAAAATTTCAGATAAAAAGCCTGAACAAAAGACGATGAAAATCACTTTTTCGGAGGGTGACATCTTGAATGCCGGAAGCATTCGAAAAATTGAGAATATGTGCGCGGCATATCGCGGCATTCGGGAGCAACAGCCTCGTCATGCTATGCCGGTTAGAGTCGTAAATGAGCAAAATGAGATATCGAGACTTCATGAATTGGAGTTGAACGAAATTGTTCGTACCACTGCGGGGCTTAAACAGCACGAAGCCGACACCGATAAGTACTGGATAACAATTACCTTTGAGCCTGGCCAAATCATATCCAGCTATTGCGACGCAACCTATTGGTTTTTCAACTTGGACCACAAAAAAGTCGAACCGGTAGAATCAGGTATCGCATTGCTCGCCTCGTCTCTGACGATTCTCGGAAGGTCAGACATCAGTCGTGGTATTTGTACGTTGCTGATGGAGCGCGGAATATACATTCCAAATCTCGAACTAATGGCACCGCTCATTAGTGAAATTGGAAAAAGCAAGAAACCGTTCGTCGAGTATGGATTGAAAATTGGCATCCATAAATCTATGGATCCATTTTTGATTTTATTTGTCAATCAATTGAGAATGGATGCGGGCGAGTCAGATTACGCCTCTATTGAATCCTTCTTTGAGCAATCATTGTTGTATTTCAAATCTGTTGGAGGGGACGCGCCAATTGGAGAAGCCCACTTTAATTTCGGGAACGTACTCCAAAGCCACGGCAAGTGGCGGGAATCTGTGCGGCAGTACGTTGCTGCCATAAGGGCGCAGCCTCACTACAGCGAGCGACCCCATTTCTGGCAGTTCTTTGGAACAAATTTCTACTCTCTTGGCAAATATAAGTGCGCTGTCGCGTGTTATCAAAAAGCCTTTGACCTTGAACCGCACTCAACGAGACGGCTTTATCTGGCAGACGCGCTTTTCTTGTCTGGTGCATTCTCTGCGGCTCTTTCACATTACAAAGCGTGCGAAGGAAAGTTTTCAACGCACCACGGCGCGTTGGCCGCGATTAATTCATGGATTATAGAAAACCTAATTGATCTTTATGGTGATACTTATTCGCGAGACCGGGCATCGGCACTTGCGGCTCGACCATCTAACGAGGTTAGTGAAGAAGATGAAATTAGGCTCGCAACGGAAATAATCGATAACCACGACGTTTTGGATCCTTGGGCTGCGTTTGTTGTTGCAAACGACTGCTTCCACCGGAGCGACTATGGAAAAGCTGTCGTATTTTACCTGATCTCGCTATCGAGCACCCCATTTAATGTTCCTGGTTGGTACAATGCGATTGCCGCTGCGCACAAGTACGATGATCGAATGTTGGTATATAGCACGATTGTGGCAGCTAACGGCCTTGTTGGTTTCCAATTGACGCAGTTTTTTGCTGAGCAGGAAGCAAACGGAGATGTGCCTGATGGCCTTTCAGATTCATTTGCGGAACTTCAGCTGAATCAGAATAAATTCGAGGGTACAGAGGGGCTCGAAAACCCCGCCAATGGGACGCGTATTTGGTTTGATGATCCGAAGGGCCTCCATCAGGATTTGAATGAGACTTAATAGTTGGCTTCTACCACCTACACAGACTCCAAATACCCCATCCCGCCGGATCGACCTCGCCGCCTTCACCAACACTATTCGCCTCCCGACCAATGAGCGTGACCGACGTCGCCAACACTTGCCGTCTCTGCGTCTCCACAACATCCCAATAGCTCGAATTCTCGAACTTACCCCCCGGATGCTGGTGAACGATCGAGATCGCTCTCGCGTCGGTTTCGAGCCAAGTTCAGCGCTTTTTTAATTTGTTTTGATCTGCCGTAGATACAAAACAGCCACGGCCTCAATCTCCCGATCCCAGTCCGCGTAACCACCAACTACGTCGAAGCGCTCAACGGACATTTTCCAATAAGCCACAGATGTCGGTGCGTTGGGGCAGTGAAGCAGTGATGGCAAACTTCCGGCTTAGTCAGAAGGATATGCCTAAATGGAAGATCTAGAGAACCACGCTCTCCAAAAGTACCTTAAAGAAGCCAGATACAGCCAGCTCGGAAGCATCAAGAATAATCGGCGTTGCTTACGGCTCCTAAATGAAATCGATGAGCAGGAGTTCCTTATTGGCGAACGCGATAGGAGCTGGTTGCAGCTTGAGAGAATAGCGCTTTCTTCACCTATTTTCGAACAGTAAAGTCGCCGGTCGAGATCACGAACATCGGTAGACGACACATCCAGGCTGGCCTGCGAGCGTGTTATTGCGATGTAGGCACATTCAGGCCCCTGCCCATGCTGAAAATCGGTTATAGCTTCAGCTCTATCGACCGAGTCTCAAGCGCCCGATGATTGTGCCTCACAAATCCTGCGCATATGTTGTGCCGCAGGAGGAAGACCACCTATGAATGAAGCGATCGAAGCGAACCGATTGGATGAAGTGATGCCATGGCACGGCGACATGCTCAATCGGAAGGTCGAGGCAGAGTTTCTTGAACGCTACCTTGTTTCTCGAAGCGAAGCGTTTGCCAAATCGGTCAAAAAAGAGGCCTACGTGGTCAACCTTAACGCTGAATGGGGCGCGGGCAAATCATTCTTCCTCGAACGCTTCGCCCTGCAACTGCAACAGAGCAAGCACCTTGTCACCACCGTAAACGCTTGGGAAAGCGACCATGCAGGGGACGCCTTGGCACCCCTCTTGGGCGCGTTTGGCGACCTGATGAACGACCCCAAACTGGTCTCCTCAGAAATTAATAGAAACAAAGAATTCTTGGCCAATTTTTTCTCACTGGGTGGGCTCCTGACAAGAACCGCCGCCGATGCGGGCGCACCTGGAACAGGAGCGCTATGGGACGTGGCCAAAAAATCGTTGAGCAGGGATCCACTTAGCGTTTTCGAGGCCCGCAAAGTAGTTTTGGAAGACTTTTGTGCAGCATTGGCGACCATCGTTGAGGAGCTTGAGGAATTCAAATCCTACAAAGCCCCTATATTCATATTAGTTGATGAGCTGGATCGGTGTCGGCCAGATTATGCGGTCCAGTTCCTTGAGCGAATTAAACACATCTTCAAGGTCCCTGGCCTGGTATTTGTAGTTGCCACCGACAGCGAGCAACTCGCAGCTTCCATACGTGGTCTCTATGGCGCCCAATATGATGCTGAACGCTACCTTTATCGCTTCTTCGATCAAACAATTAGGCTAGAGGAACCGCAAACGCTTAACCTGATCAAGCAATACAGCAAGCAGCTGAGGATCGATTACTCAAATACATGGTGCATCACGAAGGACGACACAGACGCTGACAGAATGAGTTTGTTGGCGGACATTTTCGAATTTTTTCAATTACGAGCACGAGACATCATTCGTCTACTTGATCGTTTCGACGCAATATTGATTTCCTGGGAAGATGCTAGGCCGATTAACTTGCTCTACCTGTTACTCTTGCTTGTCGCTGAGGATCAGCCCCACAAATTCGCCGATCTAAAACTCAATTTGGAGAACCGTCCAAGTGGGGCGCGTAGTTTGCCGCAAATTATTGGAATGAAAAGCCGCCACCTTAATAAGCAAGCGGAAGGTTTTGCGAACCTTAAATACGATGAGTTGCTGATCGCTTTATTCGACGGCTCAAACAAATCTTTCATGAAAATTATGAACGGGGCTACCCACACATCCGCTGAACGCTTAGCGATCGTCTACTACGAGAAAGATATGAGCGCGCTTCGGGCTGCAAACCGACGGCTGGATATGGACCGATCCTTCCCATCCCTTGATCAATACCCGGAGATTGTTCGAACGGCGGGCAGGATCGGGATGTCAGGTTTAGAGCCAACAAACTAGATCCCATCCCCACTCATTTCTCAGCGCCCGCTCCAACCTCCGCCACCAACGATCTAGATTCTGTGAATGGAAAATCTCTAAGCCACGCAGTCAGCAATTTGATAATCTAGGTTGCGAATGTGCAATGTTACTCACCGCCTACCGCGAACTAACCGCTTTGATAAGCCAGGCTCAACTCATTGCTGGAGATACAAAACCCCAACTCGCTCCATTTCGCGGTCCCATTCCGATAGCCGCCTACTACATCCAGAGCGCTCAGATTCTTTTCAGTCAAACGAATGATGGCATGAGGTAAAGATATCGGCGGGGGAAACCGTTGCGACTTAGATCAACGAGATTGCCAGACCCACGACGGAGCCTCCACTCCAAAAACCGTCGTTTCTCCGAGCTCCTTTTTCAACTGAATTTGAAGCGCGCCGACGCCGGAGAGCAAATCGACGAGCTCATTGTCGTGAGAGACCACGATGATTTGTGTTGTCTCGCATACTTTTTGGATTAGTCGCGCTAGAGGGGCCACAAGATCTTTGTGTAGGCTGGTTTCCGGCTCATTAAGGATCATCAATGACGGTGGGCGTGGGGTGAGCAAAGCCGCAACAAGCAACAAATACCTCAATGTCCCGTCCGAAAGCTCGGAAGCTCGTAGGGGTCTCAACAATCCATGCTGATAGAGCACCGTTTCAAAGTAACCATTGTTTTCCTGAATCTCGAGCCGATGGCCTGGGAAGGCATCATCGATTGCCTCTGCCAGGGCTCTAGCATCCCCAATTTCTGCGATGGTTTGCACGGCGGCCGCTAGGTCAGATCCATCGTTTGATAATATTGGGGTTCGAGTACCAACTTGCGGCATCCTCGCGGGCGCTTCGCGGTCGGTGCGAAAATGATCGTAAAAGCGCCAGGCCCGCATTCTTTCGCGCAGCTCGAGCATCTCAGGTGTCGATTGTGGGTTTGCGGCATGGGTCATCATACTGTCAAACGTGGCCAGATTGCTTTGGATTGTGTGCATTGCGTTATTCTCAGCGAGAGTTTGAACGCTGGGCCCTCGACGAGACGATAAGGTCGTTCCCCGCCTCAATACTTCACCAACCCAAACCACCTCAGACTTAATTTCCGGATCGCGGGCAAACATTGATCCGCCAGGGGTCGGTAAGCCAAAGTCTACCTGGTATCCATAATCCTCGCTGGCAAACCCCAACTTGAGACTGACCGTCTTTTTTCGTGTCGTCCCTTGAATTGGCTGTTCTCCGCGCTTCATCGCCGCGGATATTGTTTCTGGTCCAGCCCACAACGTTGATTGCAAGCCACCTTCAAGTGCCAGCGTCGAAAGCGCATCTCCCTGCGCCGTCGATGCCAACAACCTAATTGCCTTGTACAGACTCGATTTGCCGCTTCCGTTTTCGCCGGTAACAACGTTGATCCGCCCTAGTGGTAGAACGACATTTCGAAGAGAGCGGTAGCCGGAAATAGCCAATGTTAAGAGCACATGATCCTCATTTGAGTATCGCTTTTTTCATTCATATTTGAGGGAGTTTGAACTCATTTCAAAAATATTCGCAACTGGTATGAGCGACAAATTTCTCTCGATCTGAAGACGGATGCCGCGATGTCGCCCGCCCCTGCTCCGAAGCCGTCAGCCCAAGCCCACAAACCGCATCCAGATCCTCAAACCTTCGCCTGGTCATCCCCGGCTGCTTCTTCACATTCAATCTCTGCATTGAAGCGTCCATACGTGCCGCTGGAGCCGCATGCGGATCTCCAGTGCCATCGACATGCTCTTGGAGCCATTCTCGCGTTGTGACGCAATGGAGTGGTATTGCAATGCAAACTGAGAACATTTGTGGCCAAAACACTGGACTCTCATCAACCGGTGTCAAACCGGCGATAAATATACCTTCACGATACGGTCTTATGGTTATGGGAAATATTCAAAGCCACATCCAATGTCATTACGGCACCGTTGATTCCAGATTTAGTCTAACCTGCAGGACTGACCAGATACTGACTCACTCAATAGAACCGATGGCATTGCCACTTATGTTTTCAGTGTTCCAACAAATGAGCCATCTACCACTCAGTTGACCACGTGATGTCGGCACGAACGCCGCGCCCGGCTTCGCTGACGCCAGCGAAGACACGATTGTAGTCCTCGTCAAAGACATTGTTGACCGAAGCGTTGAGCGACAGGCCGTTGTCGGCAAACGGACGCCAGCTGGTATAGAGGTCGATCACGCTATAACCGTTGCGTTCTTCAGCCGGGGTAGCGGTTTTGTCGAATTCACCAGCAAACTCACCGCGTGCGCCGAAGGTCAGGCGCTGGGCTTCCATTCGCCAGCGTGCATCGACAAAGAGACGCAACGGCGTAAGCGCGCCCACCGGTGCACTGGTTGCATCATCTTCGCCATCGGTTTCAGACAACGAGGCGTTGAGCGAGAACGGTCCCGAGCGGTAATTTGCCAAAACTTCAAACCCAGTTAGCGTCGCGCGACCAACATTGGCACTGTTGGTTATCCCAGCCGAGCACGGAAGGAAGGGCGGTCCAGCAAAACAGGTCGGGTCGAAGTTAAAATTCACAAACAGATTGATCAGGTCTTCAGCTTGAGTTTCGAAGATGGAAGCCTTCACTTCTAAGCTGTCACCGTCGCGAGCCATGTCAGTGAACCTCAAACCAATCCCGATTTCGACGGTTTCTGTGCTTTCAGGGCTCAGTGTCGGATTGGCGATAAAATCATTGGTGATGAAAACAGGCGGCCCCAGAATGGGGTGGGGAAGCGAGAAATGTGTGCCGTCGAGATAAATCTCATTCACTGAAGGTGCACGAAACGCCTGCGCCCAGTTGGCAAATAGCAGGACGGTGTCATTGGGCGCATAACTGACGCCAAAGCGCCCTGATGTAGCCGAATCCTCGTTGGAAGCGATACCTATCGTTTCGCTTTCATAATTGTCAAAGCGGACACCGGGTAGCAGCACGAATTCACCGGGCAGGCCGAAAGGGGCTGCACCGGTCAGTTCGAGTTGAGCAAAGATGCCTTGAAAACGGGTTGAGGCATCTGGAACACCGCCGCGGACATTGCCAACGGCTGTACTGTCAAAGCCTTCCTGTTCGTCTTCATACATTTCGCCGCCAACGGTGAGGCCGGCATCCATTGAGCCAAGTGTAAATTCAAAGCGTTGATCAGCGCGAACGCCCCAGCTGTCCAGCTGGCGATCCACGAGGCGGCCACCGATGGTTTCAGTTTCTTCGACGCCGGATTGGGTGCTGAATAGTGTGAAGTCCAGATCAAGCCAGCCCACTTGTGAAGGTGCGATTTGGGCATTGAGTTGGACGGTGTCGCTGGTGATGTCCTTATTCACCTGCGGGTTCAGACCGCCTATACCGAGATTACCCTGACCGTTATTGGGTTCGCTCGCTTCGCTGCGCAGGGTTTGCCAACTGACCTCTCCGCGCACGCCCGATGCAATGTCGGCACCGAGTTTTAAAAGACCGGAAAGCGATGAATCATCCGCTGGGAGGTCAACACCCGATCCCAATCGAATGTCACTGCTTTGGCGCGCGGACAGGTGCGCAAGAGCGTCGAAATTGCCATTACGACCAAAGATAGTCGCACCGCCCCGAATTTCGCCATCAACAGAGCGCCCTCCTAGCGTGGCGCGGAAACCGGCATTGGCATCATCGGACAAAAGATCATGGGCATTGGCGGTGCGCAGCGCGATGACGCCACCCGATGCGCCGGAGCCGTAGAGTGCTGAAGCAGGCCCGCGCACTACATCCACTCCGACCAGTAGGGCTGGATCGACGAAGGTAACGCCGTCATGGGCCGAGTTGAAATTCTGGCGAGCGCCGTCGAGCAAAATGATGACATTTTCACGCGATTGTCCGCGCAGCGTAATCGTCTGACCGGTGCGGCGTGGCCCTCCTGATACTTCCAGACCCGGAATTTCACGTAGCAATTCGTCAAGCGAGGACGGGTCGGTCAGCTCAAGCGTTTCGACATCAACAACGCTCACCATGCCCGGATAATCAAAGGCCGGAATTTCAGTTCGTGTCGCACTGACAATGATTATATCGCGGTCTTCGACCCCGTCTGCGTCATCAATCTCTTGAGCCAGCACAGGGGCTGCGCTCATGCTTGCAATCAATGCGGCTAAACTGACTGTGGAAGCGAAATGGTGAAACGGTGACATGGTGGCCCTCTCTTACAAACATGGTTGCGAATGAGTCGCAACTGCGATTACGGTGTCTTGCCACTTGTCTTTTGCGAATGCAAGTGAGAATCATATGCAACTACGTTTTATGATTATTCCAAATGAGGAGGCATCTCATGATGACCAAATTTACAGTATCCACCCTGATGGTCGTAGGACTATCGGCCTGCGCTTCCACCATGAGCGATACGGCGATGCGTGCCAGCGATGCTTCGCAAGCTGTAACCGAATCCCGTTTTGTAGCGGATTTTCAGCAGGACCGAGAAGCCATCCTAGCCATGACCGGTGAATTTGAGGTTGTTTTTGATTTTCGTGAAATGTTTGCTCTACAGGATGGTTACGAATTGGCCGAGCCCAAGCAAACCGGAGCCCATGAGATTGTTCGCGTGATTGAGGATCAAGTCGATTTTATCTCCCTCCAGCACTTCCTTCTCGTCGGTGATGAGGATGAACCGTTCGTGATCAAGCATTGGCGTCAGGATTGGCGATATGAACCGACCCGCGTGATGGACTTTGTCGGTAACGACAATTGGGTGATGCAGGATGTCCCCGCCAGCGAAGCCACAGGGGCTTGGTCGCAAAGCGTTTATCAGGTCGATGACAGTCCACGCTATGGCGCTGTGGCACATTGGGTCCATGAAGATGGCATCTCAACGTGGGAACCAGCAGTTTCTCGCCGTCCCTTGCCACGAAGAGATGATACGACACGAACAGATTATCAGGCCATTTCAGCGGTCAATCGTCACGTGATCACGCCTTGGGGTTGGGTTCATGAACAGGACAACACCAAGATCGTCATTGATGAGACCGGCGAAACTCCCCTAGTTCGCGAAGTCGGTGTGAACACCTATCGCCGCACCGATCTGGCTCGTGATGACGCCGCGGACATGTATTGGGGTGCGACAGAGAACTACTGGTCACAAGTTCGCACGTGGTGGGATACGCTCGAAGCAACCGCGCCGGCTTTCCATGTTGAAGACGATGCAGAAGGCACGCTGCTCTACGGCCCTTTGCTGAACGCCTCGATGCGTATTGCCTTTGGCGCAAGCGACACCGCAGCGGCTTGGGAAGCGGCTCAAGGCCTTCTAGACGAGCAGGTAAACGTTGATAATATCCCACTTCAATAGACGGATTATCTTGGCTGTTTGCTCGACGAAGTGATCGCTGGCGGTGATGATGTTTGTTCGCTTTTTGCTGTCGCGCCGAAACGTTAAATGCTCATTTCAGAGTTGCGTGCCACGGCAACTGTCCGTCGTCAAATTTAATGGATCACACAACGCCTGTGCTGTTGAAGGTTCTGGTTCGTGTGTGGTCGATTATGCCGCTTGCCTTTGATGATTCAAGCGGCGATTAAATGACCGCGGCTTGCCCGTTCTTTGAACACCTTTGGACCAGGCCCCAATTACGCTTCCTGAGCGTAACTGTTGCAGTCTCTAATTGGTTTCGGCACCCGTCAAATATAGCACCCCTACCCGCTCCATTTCGCGATCCCACTCCGGAAAGCCGCCGACCACGTCCAGGGCACTCAGAAAGCTTTCTCTAACCGAACTCGGATGCCTACTGGTCGCCCTACCCTGTTCCGACACCGTCAGCCCAAGTCCGCAAATCGAATCCAGGTCCTCGAACCTCCGCCTCGTCATCCCAACCTGCTCCATCACGTTCAATCGCTGCATTGAAGCGTCCATACGAGCCGCTGGAGCCGCATGTGGGTCACCGGTGCCATCGACATGCTCTTGGAGCCATTCTCGCGTTGTGGTGAGGCCTTGGCATTTGTAGAAGAACTTTTGCCAAACACAGGCTGCTCGGTATCGGCGATCGGCGACGATTTGTTCTGATCCTAGCGAGCCTTTCCAACGCATTTTCTCGATTGGGTGTGAGACATCGAACAGAGCCCATTGATCAGCCTGTTTTGGATTGTCATTGACGCGGGCTCTGGCGTTAAGCTCAAGTCGGCAACCATCACGACCTGGGCCTGGCACATTTGCTGACAACTTGGATTTTACACTCTGGGTCATCGACGAGAACCTGCCCTCACCTACGCTGCAACTTGTGAATTGGATTGGCTTGCCCGCATCATCTGGACCACCTGAAAGCGGCTTTTGATGAAGGCGCGTTGCTGGAGCTTTCGCTCGGCAAGTTGGAGCAGCTCAGCGCGTGTCGGCCACCACGGTGATTGTCTGGACCATTCATCCAGCACCCACAGGGCGACATCGCCTGGAAGCTCCGATAAATCGCTGATCATCACATTGACCGCCAGCTTGGTGTCCTCTGCGGAGGTAACCCGCCGCTTACAGCGCACGTTGAGCACCGCCACAGCCTTGAGGAGATCACGCCGTGATGCCGGCTCAAATGCGTATTCGATGGCGGCCAGCGCATTCTCGATTATCTGATCATCAAGCGCATCAAGCTCCCTGCCACCAAGGGTGACGCCGCAAACGATCTGATAGCAGCTACCCTTCTCAGGATAGCGCGTGCTCAGCGAAAGTGTCGGCATACATCCCAACGCACAGGTCAGTGATTGAAGCAGCTGATTGTCGAGCGCTTCGAGTGTGGCGGGTGCTTGATCGCCTTCTTGAATTTTCATTGGCAGCTGGGTCATGGGCTTTCTCCAAATTGCGGGCAGGTTGCGGCAAGGGGCTCAAGCGATCATCTCGCGCCTTGAGCACGGCGTCGGTGAAATACTTCCAGGAATTGATCTGAGAGTTTGAGCCGATGGAGCTCATCGCTTCGATTGTTGGCAGAATGTCGAAGTCCGGATCGCAGCCGTGCTGAAGCCAGCGGAATATTTCTCTTTGCGAAAGGACCAGGCTTTGACTTTTGTGCCTATCAGCTAATCGAGGTCCTGCTCTTGAATAGCATTTCTCGATTTGCTCGCGCGCATCCGCGGGCGTCATCAACATAATAGTATTCTTACTAACCGGTTCAAACGAAGTGAGTCCCGACTCTGTGTCTGTTAGGCTTGTCCCAAAGGCGGACACAGAGTCTGTTTGGTTAGACTCAATGTCTGTTAGGTCGGACACAATGTCTGTTAGGCTTTCCTCATTTTCAGAGTAATTTGGCTCCCAATTGGATCCTGATTGAGACGCATTTTGACGCTCTTGTGAGCTTCTGATCGGTACTACTTTGCCCTCAAGTTCAGCGTCTCGTTTTGCTGCGAGATAGCCGGTCAGGATGATCCGATCGCTCGTTCTTGAGCCATCACCTCTGCAGCGTCGTTCTCGGCTGATCAGGGACGATGCCTGCAAAGATGACAGCGCGCGCTCGACAGTCTTCTTACAAACCTCAGCTTCTGCCGCCAGCGTGGCTTGTGAGGGCGTACACGACCCTGATTGGGCATTACAACGCTCCGCCAAACAAAGCAGGATCAGCTTGTTTGATGCTGACCCCGCCTTAACTGAACGCGCCCAGGAAGAGGCTTCATAGCTCATCACTCACTCCAATCTGTAAATCGGTTTTTGGGCAGATCGCCAATCAATTTGATATTGGCTAAAGGACCTTGACGGTTCTTGGCAATGTCGACTTCAACCAGCTTCGATAAAGCCCTTTGAGAACGAGACATTTCCATTTGCATGTCCTCACAAACGGGCTCTCTTTGGGCGTAATAGGAATCTCGATGGAGCAGCAAAACCTTATCCGCCACCTCCTCGATCTTTCCGCTATCTCGCAGGCTATCGATGGTCGGTTTGATGATCTTTTGACCGTCGGTGAGCCGCTTAAGCTGGCAGGCGACGACAACGGGAACCTTCAACGCCAATTGCAAGGTTTGAAGTCCCAAAGCGATTGCGGAGGTGCGCTCGTATAATGAGCCGCCCTTGGCGGAGATGTTTTGAAGATAATCAATAGCCACCAGACCGATTTTGCGGCCTGATTTGATCTGATCTCGCTTCCAGCGGCGGATGTGTGAGCGAAGGCCGGCGATACCGACACCGGGCACCTCAACGATCTTTAGGGGCAGATCATCCAGGGCCGCGATCTGACGATCCACGTCAGCTCGATCACTTGGAGACATCTTGTCGAACATGATGTTGAAATACGGCACGCCGCAGAGCGTGGAGGCCCATCTCATGGCGATCTGGGTGGCAGGCATCTCATTGGTAAAGATCGCGCTTGAGCGGCCGTTTTGAGCGGCACGCAGAACCAGATCGCAAGTCAGCGCGGATTTACCGGCAGAGCTCCTGCCCGCCACGATAATCAGGCCGGAGGTCAATAAGCGGTTCTCGTCAAACTCGCTCAGTCCGGTTTGGACAAACTCACCGGGGCTGACGAGAGCCTGACGAAGCGCATTGCCGGCGGTGATCTCATGCTCGCCTTCTTCGCTATCGGTGATCTCCGATAGTGATTGCTCAGCAGCTTCGATGATGTCGCGTGTTTCGCCCTCATTGAGCTCAGAGCGTAGGCTTTCGAAGAGAGAGCCAAGGACACGTTTGTCGGAGAGGTCCCGAATGAGCCTGGCATATTGCCTTGCTCCGTTAAAAACCGCGGCTTGCTCAACCAGGACTGCGAGATATTGAACCCCGCCAATCTCTTCCAGCCCACCATCTTTTTCAAAGCGGTTCTTGAGCGTGACGGCGTCTGCCAGTGCCCCGCGTTCGATCAGAGTACGGGCCTGCTCATAGATGCGGCCATGAACGGGATCGTAGAAGTGCTCAGAGCGCAAGAAACCGCAGACCTCATCATTGAGAGCATTGGTGTGAAGCAAAGCGCCCAGGAAGGCCTGTTCAGCGTCCATGGAGTGTGGGGCGGTCAGATCATCCATGAGCGCGCCCTGCCCGTTTTACAGAGCGCTTGGTGCGCACTTCAACAACGCCGTTGAACTTTCTGGTGTAGCGATCATCAAAACCGGCAGAGCCAATGGCGCGGTGCGTTCCGTTCGCCTTGGCCCGGGTGCGACGTGCGTACTGACCGGTTAGAGCAGCTTGTCGTTTGATCTTTGCGGCACGTGATGTGTCCTCCCCCGACCCCTTGTCCAGATTGCAGACAAGGTGGGCGCCATAAACATTGCCGGGTTTGTGGTGACCCCCGCAGCTTAAGGCGATGGGATGCTCAATGGAGATGGAATGAGGATGAGTTCCGGGAAGTGTCGGGTCCATCATCTCATTGCACAAACAGCATCGATAGCTTTGACGCTCGAGTATGAGGATGAAATTGACCGGCTGAACGATGACGCACTTCATTGCGCGAGCACGCCGACGGTTATTGGTCTCAAGGCGGCA
>JAQXCQ010000162.1 GCA_029251785.1 Maricaulis sp.
GACGTTGTGGGCGGCGTGGAACATGACGGCGGGCCAGAGGCTTTTCGATTTAAAGGTGAAATAGGCCATGATCACCGACATAGCGACGATCAGCACGGTGAAGTCGGCGATCTGGATCAGGGTGTCGCCGCCGCCATAGGCGATGATGATCGGCCAGTGCCACATCGACCAGACGACGCCGGAGAAAATCGCCACGGCGCCAAAGGGCATCACCTTGCGCAGCTCCCAGATGAAGAAGCCACGCCAGCCGATTTCCTCACCGACGATTGTGCTCATGGCGCGGATACAGCCCAGCGTCGCCATGATGGCGATCATGATGGTGATCACCCAGCCCGAGCTCAGGTTTTCCAGACCCAAATCGTTGGCCCATTCCGCCACGCCCTCCGGGTCTGGCACACCGCCCAGCCCCTGCGACCAGATCGCCAGATAGGCTGCGCCGATATAGACGACCGGCATCAGATAGGCGCCGATATTGAAACGCCACTTGCCCCATTCCCACGGCAGGGTTGAAATATTCCGCCCGCGCAATTTCATCGTGAGAAACGCCGCCACAGCCGGGCTCCACATTAGCGGGCCGACATACAGCGAGGTCGGTCGGATCTGGGTGATGGCGTAATGGAAGATGGCGCTCAGGATCGTCACGATGAAGAGGAAGAGTGCGATATTGATCCAGGCATCGCGTCGTTGAGTGGGAGTGAGGTTCATGGTCTGGGCCTGTGTGTTGGGAGGCGTCTGGGTAGATCGCCCGCGCAGCGGCCGCTAGCGGGACGGTGCTGCAACGCATCCCGGTCAAGGATCAGCGCTCGCGCAGAAACCACCATATATGTCTTGTCAGCCAGCGGGCCTCATCAGATCAATCGCGTCAAGGGTGAAACCGCGAAGCGGCGCTGCGCGCCCTTGACGCGATTGATCTGATGAGGCGAAGTCCCGGCAAGACATTCAGGGTGGAGTTTGAGCGGAGCACTCATTCTACGAAGCGGAAAATCAGAGTTGTTTCCGCGTCTTCTCGCGGATGGCCGGGATAGAAAACCCATTGCTCTACGGCGCGAATACTCGGGTATAAAAGTCGACGGCAACGACCACACTCTGAGTCCACTAGAGCTGCACGAACATTGATGGTGTGGCCGCTTTCCAGCACATCAAATGTCACCCGAAGTTCCACTTGAATAGGCACGTAGAGGTGCATTGGGGATTCCGGCGCGACCCGAACGCACGGCTGCGTAAAATCGCTCGTACATATATGCTTTTCTGGAATATCGGCCGGGGCCATTTGCCAGAACAGGGCTGTTATCAGAGAGACCATCCAGCCAATTCACACGACGATTACGGCGCAATCAAGCCCCGCCCCTAGTGCGCCTCGCCCCAGGTCTTCCCAGCCTTGGCATCAACCACCAGCGGAACCGACAATTCCAGCGCCGGGCGACACGCCTCACCCATCACCTTCTGCGTCAGCGCGATCAGATCATCTGCCTGGGCTTCGGGTACTTCAAACACCAGTTCATCGTGGACCTGGAGCAGCATGCGGGCGTCCAGTCCGGCCTTCTCCAGAGCGCCCGGCATACGAGCCATAGCGCGGCGGATTACGTCGGCGGCGGCGCCCTGGATGGGGGCGTTGATGGCCTGGCGTTCGGCGAATTGGCGCATGTTGGGGTTTTTGTCGCGGATGGACGGGAAGTGGCAGCGGCGACCGAAGATGGTTTCTACGTAACCTTTGTCGGCGGCTTCTGTTTTCATCTTGTCCATATAGGCGAGGATGCCCGGGAATTTTTCGAAATAAGCGTCGATGAAGGCTTTCGCTTCGGAGCGGCTGACATCGATCTGGTTGGCCAAACCGAAGGCGGAAATGCCGTAGATCACCCCAAAATTAATCGCCTTGGCCTTGCGGCGGACCATCGGGTCCATGCCTTCCATGGGCACGCCGAAGACCTCGGAGGCTGTCATGGCGTGGATGTCGGCGCCGTTGTGGAAGGCCTCTTTGAGGCTGTCGACTCCGGCGATATGGGCCAGAAGGCGCAATTCGATCTGGGAGTAATCGGCGGCGACCAGAACATTGCCCGGTTCGGCGATGAAGACTTCGCGGATCTGGCGGCCTTCCTCGGTGCGGATCGGGATGTTTTGCAGGTTTGGGTCGGTGGAAGACAGGCGTCCGGTGGTGGTGGCCCCCAGCGAGAAAGAGGTGTG
>JAQXCQ010000005.1 GCA_029251785.1 Maricaulis sp.
CGCTGCCTTACTGGTTCGTGATCCCTGTTTCATCTTCACTCCTTAAGCGTGATGATGAACCAGAAATCCTCCAATGTTCAATTGCTCAAATGTGTCCCATAAGCGCTGACGGGGAACACTTTAGAAGCTAAGTGATTTTGCTTGCCCTCAGCTTCGGAATAATTGTGATATTCTCTGACTCGAAAGCCAGGTGAAAATCAGAAACCCCAGCGGAACCTCGGGGTCTTGCTTTGAATTGCAACTACAACCTTTTGATTGTTTCCGTAATTGCAAAGTCCCATATTCGTTGATGTATCTCCAAGTTTAAAATAGATTGTAGAGACAATTCGTGGGCCCAAACTATTGTTGTCGTAGGATTGCCTATAGTCAGTGGCATATACTTTATTGATATCATGTGTTGTTTTAGCGCAAAATACGCTTCGATATTAAGACACTCAGTCGAGATTATGGGTTTGCATGCCTCAATGGTATTTTTTGCACCTTGAAGGGCGAGCAACTCGCCCCCCTCAATGTCCAGTTTGATAAAGCAAACATCCCGATTGGGCGCTATGCTATCAATAGAATTCATTTCGATGATCGTTGTGCTCTCATCAGGAGTGTCATCAATAATTTCAACGGCGGCAATCAAGCCTGGATCTTTGTTTTTGGCAAAATGTAATCGAGCAACCCCTTTATTCAGGCCTGCGGCTACATTGTGTGCGTCACTTCTCGTATAGTCTGGCGCGAAAGTCGCCAAATTCCTCAAAAGGGCGTGGTGCGCCGTTGGGTTTGCCTCGATTGAAACGACTTTAAGTGCACTCCTATTTAGAAAAAATAGCGAGTGGTTTCCAATATGCGCGCCAACATCAATAAATGTTCCAAACTTCGGCAAAATTTCTAACATGAATTCCAAAAATGGTTTTTCATAATAGTCCAATGTTCGTTCAATTTCATTCGATACATGACAATTTGGAAGTAGAACCAGGTTGCGAAAATCAACACTCATTATCAAAATCCCAGAAGCTAGATAGATGCGCGAGCACATACACTAATAGCGACGAATTATACTTCTAATTGTCCCTTGTTTCCATTGAAGATGACATTTGTCCCGCCGCACTTTGATGTGCCCCTAGATTTGTAGACGCCTTGCTTGGTAAACAGTAAGCGTCCGGTGAACCCGCCCTTGTTTTTCCGGGCACTGGCTTCTCATCCCTGCAAATCAACATTCCAGGGCAACAGCTCATCGAGCCGGTTGATTTTGTGATCGGGGATGCGGGCGAGGACATCTGTGAGCCAGGCTTGTGGGTCGACGCCGTTGAGCTTGGCGGTTTCGATGAGGGTGTAGAGGATGGCGGCGGTTTTGCCGCCATTGTTTGAGCCGGCAAACAGCCAGTTCTTGCGGCCTACGGCGATGCCCCGTATGGCGCGCTCGGCGGCATTGTTGTCCAGCTCCAGCTGGCCATGGTCCAGATAGGGTCGCACTTTTTTCATGCGGGTCAGACCATAGCGGATCGCTGCGGCAAGCGGTGACTTGCCGGAGATTTGTCGCAGCTGGGCGTGCAGCCAGGTGTGCAGGGCCTCAAACAGGGGCGCGGACTTGTCCTGGCGGATGGTTATGCGTTGATCGGGCGACAGGCCCCGCGCATCTTGTTCAACGGCATAGAGCGCGGCAATGCGCGTGATGGCTTGCGCGGCGATGGCTGAACCGCTGGCCTTTTGCACATCAACGAACTTGCGCCGGATATGGGCCATGCAGGCCATCTCGCTCATACCGTCACGGGCAAACAGGGCATTAAAACCCGCATAGCCATCAGCATGCATAAAGCCGGTGAAGGTTTTCAGGTGATCTTCGGGATGGATACCCTTGCGATCTGCGCTGAAGCGATAATACGCAGCCGGTGCACCTGTGCCCGACCAGCCGCGCTCATCACGCACATAGGCCCACAATCGTGCTGTTTTGGTTTTGCCGGAGCCCGGTGCCAGGACCTTGACCGGTGTGTCATCACCGAAGATGGCTGGCCCTGTCATCACATGACGACCGACTGCTTCTGCCAGTGGTTCAAGCAGGGCAGAACACTTGCCCATCCATCCGGCCAGTGTGGAGCGATCCAGATCAAGACCCTCGCGGGCATAGATGCCGCTTTGACGATACAAGGGAAGATGGTCAGCGTATTTTGACACGATGACATGGGCTAAAAAGCCCGGGCCTGCCAGGCCCTTCTCGATGGGTCTCGACGGAAGATCTGCCTGCTGGATATGGTCACAGCTCACACAGGCCATGCGTGGACGGATGATCTTGTTGACGATGAAGCGAGCGGGCACATATTCCAGCTCTGACGTGATGTCCTCGCCCAAGGTCTTGAGACGGCCGCCGCAATCATCACAAGCGTCTCCGGCTGACAAGACCTGTTCGATCTGTGGCAAATGATCGGGCAGTGGTTTGCGTTTTGGCTTTTGTTTTGACTGGACAGTGGGGTCTGGCTCGCAAACAATTTCTTGTGCCAGGGCGACCTCTTCGTCCTCCAGGGTCAGTTCAAGTTGATCGAGGGCCTCGCTGCTTTGCCCGAAACGGTGCTGACGCAGCCCGGCGAGTTGATGCTTGAGCTTTACGATCAGCGTATCCTTGCACAGGATATCAGCTTGAAAACCGCGCACCAGGGCTTGCAATTGCGTCACGTCATCGGGCAGGGTTTTGAGTGCGTCGACCATGCAATAACGATAGCCCAGACGGGCATTTTGGCCTAGTCGCAACCGGTCATATCAGGCCATAATTGCAGTGTTTTTGCAGCTATTTATCCAGCTTTCAAAGGCCGCCATGTGCGCTGCGGCATGCGCCAGTCTATGCCCTCCAGCAACATCGCCATCTGCGCAGAACTGAGCGCCACCTTGCCATCCGCCGCCGCCGGCCAGACAAAGCGCCCGCGCTCCAGACGCTTGGAGAACAGACACGCGCCTTGCCCGTCCCACCAGATCACCTTGATCAGATCACCGCGTCGTCCACGAAACACAAACAGGTGTCCGCAAAACGGGTCTTGTTTGAGCACGCTCTGCGCCAGAGCCGACAGGCCGGCAAAGCCCTTGCGCATATCGGTCACTCCGGCCGCCAGCCACACCCGTGTCGATGCCGGTATTGGAACCGGTGCCGCGATCATACCGCCGATCCGATGGCCCGCACCACACGCACCAGCGCGCCCTCATCAACATCGGTGCCCACGCTCAGTTGCGTGCCACACACCAGGGCGATTTTGATCTGGCCTGGTGTTGGGCAGCTTGATGTCAGATCCGGACCTGTGTCCGCGGGCGTCTCGCAAACGGGCGGGCCAATCTGGACCGGCAAAAAACAGGTGCCGCCTTGCAGCCGCACGTTAAACCGCTCATCGCGACGCCAGAGAAAAACCATGTTGGCATTCAGCTCAAAACGACGCGCCAGGGCCGCAACACTGACACCGTCATCATAACTCTTCGCGACAATCTCCCGCTTGAAATCAGCCCCGTGTCGCCGCCGCGATCCATCCTGCCTGGTCATCGTAAGTGTCCGCCTAAAACAAGCGGACGCCTATCACCCGCTATCAATGCGAATGTCACATCAAGACAAAATCCCGCAAGCGCGGGTTCACCAGACGCTTACTATCAACTTAAAGTATTGGAGAATTAAATGTGCTTTCCAGAAGCGCCACCGACACCCACAGAGGTTTGTGCCGAAACTATCGCTATGTGTATGGAAAATGGGCTGGGCGAGATAACGGTCACTGTTGGACAAGGCGAATATGAAACCGATTTCGGAATTTGGCTGGTAGATGCAGATGGAGAAGTGGATATTTGTCGCATTACTTGTACCGCTGTGGATCCATCTGAACACGGTGCCACTGTCGAGGTAGAGGAAGGTGGAGGCGGAGGCTCAGGCCCAGGAGATATGGACGGCCTCTATTAGATCCAAATAGGTTCAGCGCGGGCGGGAAATGGTGTTAAATATTTCCCGCCGCGTGTTTCAGTTGGCTGTGCTCTGTGAGGAGTTTTTTATGGTTCCAAAATTTGTAGGTCTATTAGTCTGTGTTCTCTCGATGAGCGCAGTGGCCTGTGGGCGGGAAGAGTCACTCAACATTATTGAGCAGCCCGAATTCAATCAATCTTCTGCTTTGGTTCCTGATGTGGAGGCGGAGTTCACCGGGCGCGCGATAAGCTTAAAAGTATTCGGTCTAGCTGGTGCCCACGAGGCAGCGCAGCGTGATGGTTGGAATCGTCGATTGACGGTCTATTTTCTATCGGTTCCTGGAAGGGTTCATCAAAACTGGTGGCCTCTATCGGTGGGCACAGAAATTCGCATTGACTACGCACAGTATCAAAATAGCGCTGAGCTCTACAATGAACAGGCCAACAGAATTTCTCGGGCGCAAAATGTACCGATTTTATATTTGTCGCCACCCGCAGTTTTCGGCTCTACGGGAGAGTATTCAGATATCTATTCGGCCAGTGGAATTGGTTTTTTGAATTCTGCCATCGATCAATTGGTCGAAGAATTCGGTGCAGATGAAGTAATTCTGGTTGGGCAAAGTTCGGCCGGGAATATCGTAGGAAACCTGCTACCCCTTCGGTCTGATGTCGGTTGTGCAGTGATATCTTCTGCCCCACTCGATCTAGTGGCTCACGAGGGTTTTAGCTCTTCCCATGATCACTATCTGGGAGCGGTTTCACCATTGAATCCAATTGAACAAGTGTCTTTGATAAGTCCGAATGACGATCGGATTGTATATGTCGGATATAGTGAAACCGATCAGATTGTGGGCCCAAGCTATCAAATTGAGTACGCCCAGTTGTTAGCTGCCTCTGGACACAATGTTATTCTTCAAAGTGCTGAAGCCGTCGACCGATGGGGCCATGATGTTGCTGTATGGCGATACAACCGCATGTTCGAATGCGCCCGCGAAGTAGGCAATGAATAATTGTTACCGTGAGAGCCGCCGCTGGCCTCCTGTACGGCTAAGCATTCGATTGCCGATTGCTGCAATTGTTGGATTGTTTGTGGCATCCTGTGGTCAAGCTTTGTCAGAATCTACGCCAAATTTGACTGATACTGAACCGCCGGAGCATCGACAGGTTGAGCGCACTGTCCCAGTCAGGCAGGGCCAGCTGCGTTGGGAGCAACAAGTCAGGGGGCAGGTCCGCGTTGAGGGGGCGGTGGAAATAGGGGCAGAAATTAGTGTCAAAATTACGGATGTTTATGCCGAGGAGGGCGACATGGTTCATGCTGGTCAACTGATGGCCAGCATAGACCCGGAAAGAGTTCAAACTCGGTTGCGGCAAGCCCGCGCTCAACACGATGTGGCATTGGCCCGACATGAAGTGGCAATTTTGCAGCTTGAACAGGTGCGAATTGCTCTCCATCGGCGAGAGGAATTGGAAGGGCGAGGGATCATTTCTGAAAGCGAGATGGATCATTTGCGATTAGAGTTAGGCATTCGAACCGCTCAAGTGTCATTGGCAAACTCGGAAATGAGTATCAGTCAGGCACAGATGGATGCTGCTCAGATTGACCTTGAAAGGACCCAAATTTTCTCCCCTGTTGCAGGTCAGGTGACGCGCCAAAATATTTCTGAAGGCGAGACTGTGAATGCCTCTCAGATTTCGCCCGTTTTATTTGAAATTACTCGAGATGGTTCAGACATCTCAATTTATGCCGAGGTGCCCGAACGATTTGTGCAATCCGTGTCTGCCGGCACTAGCGTCAGCATTACCGCCGAGTTGCTCCGAGAGAGTGAAACAAGTTGCAGTATCACACGAAAATATCGCAGACCAATTCAGCGCTCTAGCTTCGTGTACTATGGTTTGTTGATCGACTGTGACACTGCCCCGGCAGACCTTTGGGCCGGCATGAGTGTTAGTGTTGGAATTCCTATGAGCGGAGGGGAGGGGGTGATGATAGTTCCCAGGGGCGCATTTTTGCATCGCCCGGACAGCGCTGCTGTGCAGTATTCCCCAATCCGTCCCGGCTTTGAGAGTCTTTGGGCGCTAAATCATAATCGGCAATGGGTTCGGCGGATGGTGCAGACGGGGAATTCGACAGACGGATTTGTTGAAGTTCTGAGTGGGGACCTCCTCCTCACAGATAGATTCTTGGCGCATGGTAGCGATGACCGATAGTTGGGTGGCTAGGCTGCAAAATGTTGGTCGGGTGTACAAATCCAAAACCGGTCCGGACGTGGCAGCTCTATCTAACATAAACTTGGATATTCACTACGGGGCGTTCATCGCGCTCGTTGGTCCTTCTGGGTCGGGTAAGTCCACCGTGTTGGGTTTGATTGGATGTCTTGATGCACAGACCACGGGAGAAGTTGAACTGTTTTCAAGAAAGCTTGGCAGCACCGACAAAGGAGGGCGTTCGGACCTCAGGCGACAAAAAATGGGGTTTGTCTTCCAAAATTACAAACTGCTGCCCAGTCTCTCCGTTATAGAAAATGTTGCAAGGCCGCTCGTTTTTCGAGGTGTAAAACATGTTCGCCGATTGAAAATTGCCGCCGAGCGTTTGGAACGCGTCGGCTTAGCAGGGTTGGGCTCGCGTAGACCATTTCAGCTGTCCGGCGGGCAGCAGCAACGCGTCGCAATTGCTAGGGCTTTGGCGTCATCTCCTGAGATGCTCATCGCTGACGAGCCAACTGGTGCTCTAGATACTAAGAATGCCGACTCAATCATTGAGTTGCTTTGCGAGCTGAACGAGGTGGGGATGTTCCCCGTCAGCGCTTATGGGACACATTTGAGCAATTGAACATTGGAGGATTTCTGGTTCATCATCACGCTTAAGGAGTGAAGATGAGACAAGGATCACGAACCAGCAAGGCTGCGGCCGACAAGCGGGTAAAGAATACCCGTCGTAAAACGTGTCAAACCTATAACTCCGAAGAGAAGATGCGCGTTATTCTGGCCGGATTCCGCGGCGC
>JAQXCQ010000021.1 GCA_029251785.1 Maricaulis sp.
CCATGCCTTATCGACCGCCAATTTCGAATCCTGCGACCACGGGCCGAATTGTCTTAAGGCCGCCTCCAGATGCATCAAGTTTGGG
Organism: Maricaulis sp.; assembly: GCA_029251785.1. Classification (GTDB taxonomy): domain Bacteria; phylum Pseudomonadota; class Alphaproteobacteria; order Caulobacterales; family Maricaulaceae; genus Maricaulis. Next base: position 86 of record JAQXCQ010000021.1, read on the forward strand.
AAAACACCTTGCGCGACATACCAAGCAAAATCATACCAGTCCCGCCCCTTCACATATTCCCGGCACAAAAGCGCATGGATTTTGAGCGCGAAGTTTGATGGAAGATCTTGATGGCGCACCTCATGATCCACCGGAAAGTCCAGAAAAGTGAACGCTTCCGCTGAATCGGCGGGCGGTTCGACATCAATCTCCAGTTTGATTTTTAGTTTCGTTCGTTTGTCACGCCGACCAAAAGACAGACCCAGCTGATTGGCGACGGAATTTTCCTTGATCACCGCATTGCGGATGCGCTTGTCCATCTGTTGTCTGGATACAATTTCTGGGTTCAGGCCGTATTCCTCAAACGTCTGTGTCAAAACATTCAAATATGGAGCCCAATCAAATGCGGGGTCCGGCGCACGCAACATGAAATCCAAATCTTCGGAAAATCGCGGAAGCCTGTGAAGGATACGCAAACTCGTGCCACCCTGAAAAACGGCTACATCAAAGAACTTTGCGCGCCAAAGCCCATAGAGTGCAATTTCCTGGATGATCTCTTTTACCGCATTATCTTCATCAATCCGATTTGCGGCGTCGTATCCGGCCAGCCTCGACTGAATAATGTCATTCATGAGGAGGACTCCTTCTGCTCAAGCCGGATCGCTGACCGCATTTCGCGGACCCCCGCCTCCAGGCCAGCAAGAAACATCCGGGCTAACTTGTGTTTGTAGACGCCTTCCAATGCGGCAAAGTCCTGTCTGCGTGTTTCGAGAAGATGTTCTGGCGCAATCCGTATGCCCGTCTCAATCCAACTCACCCCTACCCAATCCTGTTTGCGGAATGCGGCTAAATCCATCAAGGCGCGTAGCGGAGACGCTACCAGCACCGCCTGCTTGCTGAGCACATGTCTTTCTACGCCAGCTAAAAACCCGGACTTGTGAAGCGCAAGAGGATTGAACTCAAAACTTCCAAATTGTTTGTGATCGACAGTTTTGGATTTCCGGCCCGGCGTTACACTGGCTGTCGTATAGACCGCCTCCGGAATCCAGCCATGAAAAGCCAACGCTGTTTCCATGGATACATAACTCCCGGTAACAAGGGTTTGGGCCAGCGCAAAAGGGTGAACAGGCTGGGTACGATAGGTATCTGCCAAAACATAATGACCGCGCATGACCCGAATAAGCTCACCAGACTTCAGTGCACGCTTTACCTGACCGTAGCGTCGATCATCGCTTCCCCCCAGGAGGCGTGCCAATTGCCGGTCATTCAAAATGCGATCTGCATATCCGCCGTGTGTGATGCGTGAAATAAGCGCGATCATGAAATTCCCTATACTGTCACAACATGACAGTTATAAGAATTTTTGATAATTTACAAGAGAGGCAACTCTCGAACCCGCGACCTCCGGCGTGACAGACCGGAACATTATCAAATGGATTCAACGATGTGTTCCGACATTTGGGGTCAGGGTTGTCGTTTTGTTTCCATTGGGATGGTCTGAGAATCGGAAGATCAGGTTTTTACGGGAGCTAATCGTGTCTGTCCCAGTTTACCCCACCGCCAGGCCTAGCTAAACTCCGGCAATGAATGGATGACCTTCATCACCAACGCATTCGCCCGCCTCGACGAAAACCCGCCAGAGCCTGAGGCCTCACCGCGAGTTTATCTGAGCGATATTGACCGCCGCGATCTGGAAGCCCGGATCCGGCCGATTTTGCGGGAGCATGGGGCGGAGTAGGTTTGGGCCGGAGCGCGTCGAACGCTATCACTGTCTGACCGGTGAATGATTTCGGTCAAATTTTCACTGCTTAATCGCGATGATGAACCAGCAACATACAAGCGCTCAATTTTGCCTCATCTTCGCCGATGGGGACACGCTAGCTTTAATCGTGCCCGACGATAGACAGGACCAAATCCAACCCAAGATCGGACATTTGATTAAGCGATTCACTTGAAAAACTTAAGTCATCGAATGAGCCGGTGCTCAAATGCACTCCGACCACCAATTTAGCACACAACTCTGGCTTAAGCGACTGAATTTCAATAGATTTCCCTGACAACAACTGCAATACGCGCTGAACACTGTCATCCGGAGATTCGCAGGTAAACTCAAAATCAGTGTCGGGCTTAAGGATCCAACCAACATACCCGCTGGCCCTATGCTTTTTCGATAATGGGGAATCTTCTGAAGTACTTGTTGGTATCAACCCAAGGCGGGACGAAATCTCGTCAGCACTGATTCCGAAACCGGAAATATGAAATGCCGTTCGAATTTGAATATCGTCATCAATCATCGAGCCACTCGCTAATATTTCCTCCGGCCGTCTCAGCTTCACCAGAACCATCTGTCCGTCGTCAGATTAATCGGGACACCGAATAATTGGAGGTTTTTATTCGTTTTCGAGTTTGATTATGCGGCCTTCCATTGATGATTCAACCGGCGAAGAGAAATGATGCTCTCAGTCCTTGCCCTGATCCTTATTGGACCAAGGCCATGAGGTGCTTCGTCTACCGGCCATATGGAGTGGCACAACCATCGTGGGTGATCAGATTGATGGCTCGACTTCACAACGCCCTTGATCCGGGTCGACCGATCACTGTATCCCGCGACAGCTACTACGATCCGCGCTCCTTTCCCACAAGGACCACCCCATGAGCGAACTCCCGCCCTGCCCTAAATGCCAATGTGTCTATGCCTACGAGGACGGCCCACTCATCATCTGCCCGGAATGCGCCCATGAATGGTCGCCCTCAGCCGACGCGGCTAGCGCGCGTGTGTTCAAGGATGCTAATGGCAATGTGCTGGTCGACGGCGACACGGTCACCGTGATGAAGGACCTCAAGGTCAAGGGCACGTCCAAGACGGTGAAGGTTGGCACGCGGGTCAAGAATATCCGTCTGGTCGAGGGCGATCACGATATTGATTGCAAGATTGACGGCATCGGCGCCATGCAGCTCAAGACGCAATTTGTAAAGAAGGCCTGAGCGTCTCCACCCGCGTCCCAAACACGGCGCGGAACCGCAGACCAATCCATGAAACTCTTGTCAGCCAGTCCAGAAGGCCCCATCCCGGCAAGAAATCTAAGGTGGGCTAAGCGCCAATCGCGCCTGAGGGGGGCTTAGTCCTTGCGCTCCACGCGCGCCTTACCGCGTCCTAAAGCGAGCGCCTTGATCGCGCCCCGAAAGGTCCGTACTTCCTGCAAGGTCCAGCGACCGCGAATGAAGCCATTGCGCAAATTTTGCACCATCAACGGCGTCTTGTCTGGCGGGAAGAAGAAACCCGCTCGCTCCAGCTCTTCCTCGAAATGCACGAACATGCGCTCTAGGTCTT
>JAQXCQ010000023.1 GCA_029251785.1 Maricaulis sp.
CCAGTGGAAATTGGTTTCTTCGACCGCGGGCCGGTCAGTGCCGATGAACTCTACCTGGCCGGCAATTGGGCCGCCTATTGGCATAATGGTCGTATCTACGCCCCGGAAATTGTCCGTGGCATCGATATTTTCCGCCTCTTGCCCAGCTCGCTTCTCTCGGTCAATGAAGTCGCGGCCGCGGAGCTGATCCGCTTCGACGAGTTCAACACCCAAACTCAAAGACGTTTCGTCTGGCCGGATGAGCCAGTGGTCGCGCTCGCCTATCTCGACCAATTGGTCCGAGCAGAAAGCGTTGATGCGGAAATGGCCTCACAGATCCGCATCGCTGTCGGCACCAACACGGCCGACGCCGAGCTGATTGCCACACTCAACACAGCCGCACAAAGCGCCAGCGACGACGACGCCAATCGGTTCCAGGCTATTGCAGGCTGGCTGCAGCGCAGCGAATAGTCACAGCGAAAACGAAATCAGGCCAGGCGGTTACAACCGCCTGGCCTGATAATTCGTCTCGTCAGTAATCTCTATTCCGGTTGCGTGAAATGGGTCGCGTCAAACTGATAGGAGGCCTCAGCCACCGCGTCAGAAGATGAGGTCACATCAATAGAATAGCCCGAACTGCTACACACGCCTGGCGCTTCCGGCAGCACTCGATTGAACACCATCAGCCCCAATGATTCAAAACCGCCTGTATCGATGACGCCCGACTGGCCCAGCTCGATCACCTGAATCTCTCCATCGACAAGCCCCATCGCCAGCATTTCCATATCGACATCGCTCGTCAGAGCAAGTTCATAGCGGCCGTCCAGATCGAGCGCGATGTAATTAGCACCCAATTCCTCGACCCCACCCTTGGACGTCCATCGGCCTTCATCGCCAAGCGTGTGATGAAGTCGCACAGTGCTGTCAAACAACGGCGCTAATTCGTAGTCCAACGCATAATTTTGCGCACGCCAGCGCTGGATCGTCGCTGGAATATCGCTGTCGACAACAGCCAGAGTCGCTGACAGGGTTTCGAACCCGTCCAGGGCAACACTGTTTTCCCAGATATCAACGATGAAACCGTCGCCATAGCTGTTGGCCATCGATTCCAAGAGGGTCCATTGCGCATAATCATGCCCGTCTACACTGGTCGTCCAGCACAGCTCCGGTGCCGCATAATCATCATCGACATAATCGGTCGCATCCTGGTGATGCCCAACCGTTGTCGTCTCCACCCATGACGCTGTCGCCTCATACAGCCAGTTCAGCGCCTCTTCCGCGTCATAGCCAAATTGGATCACATGATTGAGTTCATGCGTGGCCGTCGCGCGCATCAGGCTGTCGACCGGTGCTTCCTTGCCCATACCAAGAAAATCATTGTCGATAATAAACAACGTCCGCGCCGCCGCAGTTTCGCGCACGTTATCGGTATTGGGATTATCAAACACGATTTGCACCGGCTGGGTCACACCCATCGAACCGTCCGCGTCCGCCACATACGCCCGATAGCGTCCGTCAGCATCCCGCAATGGCTCCGCCCAGCCACCTTGGGCAACCTGCACATCCAACAAACCTTGCAGCGCGTCGCCGACCGATTGAGCGTATTCTGTCGAAGACGCATCCACGCCTTCCAGCGTGTAATGCACCCGGAAATCATCGGTCTCAAGAACCAGTTCCGGCCCGCTCAGCGTCACGGCATTTTCCAGAAGCGCCGCCAGGACGTCGACCACAGAGGCATCGACCAATGACAGGCTGAGACGGAAATCGCCCGTACTCGCCCCGCCTCGATAACGTCCGACACTCAGCGTATACGTGTCTGTGGTCGGCGCCGTGAAAGCAAAGCCTGAATTGAGAGATCCATCACCACGGTCATCATTCATCGCCACGGGAAATCCGTCCGGCCCCATCAGGCGCAGGACAACGTCCAGATCTCCGTCAGTGGTATCGCCCAGCGCAAACAACGTCTGCCCGGCTTCCAGCTCGACATCGAAATCGTGCGACGTCACATCATTGCTAATCTCGCCCTCATGCGTGGCCAGTTCCGTCCGCTCGATCGTATCGAAATTGAACGGCACCTCCGCATTGGGGTCCACCGCCAATGAGAATACCAGATCACCGATATCGCTGCCGCTAAAGGAGCTGACCTCAACGGAATAACGGCCGGCCTCTACGGCCTGAAATACCAGGCGAGAATTGAGGCTGCCATCTCCACTATCATCGTTTTGCGCCAGGATTTCGCCATCGCCAGAGCTCAAATTGAGGACCGTGTCGAGACTGTCGGTCAAGGCATAGGTTGTCGCGACCAGTATGTCATCGACCGCCAGATCAAACTCATATTGCTCGGACGTTTGGCGCTCATCAAGTGATACAACGACCTCTTCAAGCCTTTGGGCATCACTGGAAAGCCCGGCATCGAGACCCTGAGCGACCGAAAGTTCAAAGCTGCCCTCTGCGCCGCCATAACCCGAAACAATTGCTGTATATTCGCCTGCAGCGCTTGGCATGTAGATGATCTGGGAGGACAAAACGCCCGGAGCCCGGTCATCATTTTCGGCAATCGGCTTGCCATCCAGACCCAGCAGGACGAGCACCGTATCGAAACCATCTGTGGACGATGTGGTCAGCGTGACAAGCTCACCCGCATCCAGATCTAAATCAAACTCGGCATTCGGCGACTCGGCGGTCACCGCGCCGGGGTAAACCATTTCATCCGACTGTTGCGCCACAGCGCCCCCTGCCAGAAACACACAAACCGTCGACAGTAATACTTTGCGCACAAACGCCTCCCACACCCGGTCGCCGGACTAATTCGCAGCGACTTTATTCCCTGTTTTGTAGATACTTCCAGAGCCCGCAACAAGCCAGCGACTTGTCATAACCCTCTGCTTGCACAAAAAAGCCCGGCCGGCCTATTATTCCGGTGGCACGGCACAACACGCTGCCATATCCTGCGACAACACAGATCGAATCAGAGAAATATCTGCGATGTTTGTTTTCGGTCTCAATGATTTAGTCGCAGCGATCACATTGAGCCAATTACTGATTTTTCTGGTGTTCCTGCTGGCATCTCAGTATCGGACCTCAACATCCAATCAGATTTTAGCCCTTCTGTTTTTCCTGCTGATCACCGCCAAGCTGGATCAGATCTATCAGATGCAGGGCGGGCTCGAGAGCCATCCGCAATTCGGATTCTGGCTGGTGCCCCTGCAATTACTGATCGCTCCCGCCCTGTACTTCTTTGTGCGGGCAAAGGTCGATGCGGACTTTCGGTTTCAGCCCCGCTATCTCTACCATCTGATTCCAGCGGCGCTGCTCTACGTCTATTATGGCAGTTTTCTTTTCGGCCGTGACGTCGAGGAAATCCGCGCATTGATCGCATCCGGCGTACTGACCGGGGCGACCGACAATGTGATCATTCCTGCCTCTGCGGACCTGGTTCAGATCGTCTATATTTTCGCAGCGCTCAAACTCCTGAAACAACAGGGCGGAGCCTTCAAGAACTGGTTCTCCGGCAATGAAGACGAGACCATACGCAGCTTGCAGTGGATCTTCGTGTTGTGGGCCCTGGTCTTCCTGACGCACTTTACCGTCATCATTTTTTCCGCCCTCACCGATATGCGCCTGGTCCGCATGCTCGCCTTCGAGACCATGAATATCCTGCATTTGCTACTGATCAACGCCCTGATGCTGGCCGCCATTGTCAGCCATCTCAAATGGCCGACGGCCTATAACAAATCGGTCGCCTCCCTTAAATATGCCGCGTCCAGCCTGTCCTCCGATGAGCGCAAAGCTCTGTTTGAGGCGGCGCAAAACAGCATGGTCGAACACCGTCATTATTTGAATCCAGACCTCACCCTGGGCCAGTTGGCCAATCATATCGCCGCCACGCCGCGAGAGCTCTCCGAGGCCATCAATAGTGTCGGCGAGCAATCCTTCTTTGAGTATGTGAATCGCTATCGCATCGAGGCCGCAGCGCAAAAACTCAAATCGAACAAGTCGGAAACCATCTTGCAGATCGCCCTGGTGGTCGGTTTCAACTCGAAATCCTCATTTAATAATTTCTTCAAAAAACAGATGGGTTTAACGCCCAGCCAGTACCGTAAAACTGCGCCTTAAAACGTTCGACTTCGCGTTTGAAGACGCCGCGCGTGCCGCCTTCGTCCAGATTCCCCTCAATCTGGAAACCCGAAGGAAATCCCATGACGCATTCGCTTATCAAACACGCCTTTTTTGCCTCTGCCCTGGCAATCGCGGGTCTCACCATTCCCCAAAGCCCGGCTCAGGCCGCCGAATTGAAGATCGTCCCCGGCAGCGCGGTCATCCTCAATCCCACCAATCCCAATCGCAATTATTATGACGCCGTCGTCCATGCCATCGCCATCGCCGCTGAGCCGGACGAAGCCTTCACCGTTCAATCCCTAGAGATTGCCTTTCACCAGGACGGCGCGCCCGTCCTGAGCAAGACCATCGCTGTGGATCGCATGGTCGGCGAAACCGCCGGCATTGGCGAAATGGTCGGCTTTGGTCTCGGCGCTATGCTTAATGGCCAGGTCCTCAACGCTGACGGCCTGCCCGGCCTGTTTGGCCGCGATATCACCCTTGCCGACAGCGCTAACCTATCCGCCAATGAAGCCCTGCTGACCGGTCGCCATCTTTTCAGCCTCGATTTCATGGCCGAAGAAATCGTCGTCACCGCCTCAGTTCTGATGGCCGACGGCACGCAAACCACACTACGTGAAACCCTTCCCGTTCGCCGTCACCAAAGCGCTATCACCTATTCCAGCCCCCTGGATGGCGTTTGGTTGATGACTGCCGGTGCTAGTATTCAGGGCCATCACCGCCTCAATCCCGGAACAGAATTCGCCGTCGACTTCTTCAAACTCAACGAGAACGGAGACATCCGCGAAGGAGGAAACGAGCGCGCCGAGAACTATTTCGGCTACGGCGCGCCGGTCATGGCGGCGGCCGATGGCGAAGTTGTTTTTGCGATCACCGATGACGTCCAGGACCGCCTCGCCTCACTGCCGTTGCAAGGCGAGAGCCGCGACGCCGCCGGCCAACGCATCCGACGACAAAACTTCCAGCGCATGGCCGCCGATTTCCCGCGCGCCGTCGCCGGCAATCTGATCGTCCTGCGCCATGAACAAGACGGCCAGGTCGAGTACTCCAGCTATGGCCATCTCGCCACCGGTAGCATCTCACTGGCCATCGGCGATCGGGTCGAACGCGGACAAACCATTGGCCGGGTGGGCGACACTGGAGACACATTGACCGTCCACCTCCACTTCCAGCTCAACGCCGGTCCTGACCCGTTTACATCGATGAGTCTCCCTGTGGTGTTTGAGGGCCTGGAGGACGTCAACCGCGGCGTCGATCCATTAAGGTTCGTTCGCGGCGGCGAGGAATAAACGTGAATGCCGACGATGGCTGATGACTGATATCAATTAGAACAGCAGATTAACGAACAATATTCGATAAGATCACGTTCTTAAAACTGCACACAATCTCTCCCATTTTCACAAAATAGAGGGGATCACAGCCGTCTCGGCTGTGATCCCACGGCCTGTGTATGATGTGAAAATGTCGTCGGGTATGCCGGTCTGCAATGGCTAAAAAGCCAGACGAACCCTTCCGGGAACTTGCGCATTCTGCGCCTCAATAGGCCGTAATCGTATAGGTGACGGTGTCGCCATACTCCCCCGCCCACTGCAGCGCGGCCGGCATCAACAAAAAATCGATTTCCTCTGCGCGAACAGAACCGCCGGTCGAATCTCTCAATATCATCACCCCGCCGACCGGGCTCAGATCGATCAGCGCGCCATCAACGGACACTTCATAAGCCATCGAAGCCCCCGCACCGGTTCTGCTGGTGTGAACCAGAGTGCCATTATTTTCTGACTGGATCTGCATCATATAGGCCACATTGGACCGCAACATAAACGCTGCCGATCGCGCAACCGGGCCATCCACAATACCAAAATCAACGACATTGACCTGAAGATCAGCTCCCTCGAGAATTTCAATTGCACTCCCGATCGTCGCGGAAACCTCAAAATCGGTGATTGCATCGCCCATTTCCGCGGTCGCGGTTTCTAAATAAGTTCCTGTTGACACCGCCTGACCTGGCGCAATGTCCAACATCACAACTTCGATACTGCCATTATCAAATAATTGCTCTCGCTCATCCCGGTGCAATTGAAGACGATTGCCTCGCTTCTTATTAAACGGGGCACCAGACGCCCGCGCCACGTCTAATTCATCGCTATTACCCTGCAGAGAAAATTCGAAATTTCCGCTCGTTCCAGGCGCGGTGATATGCAGGTTGTCCAGCCGGTCACAACTGCCCGGCGGGTCCAGAATATCAACGGTGATCAGAAAATAGATCGCCAATGGAGTATCGCTGGACACGTCATAGGGCTCAGAGGAAGATTGCTGCACGTCCAGAACGACATCATCACATTTTCCAATCGCATAGCCGGTACCGGCTGATAGTGCCGCCAAACAAACCGCGATTAGGATTTGTAAGCCCTTAAGCATTCTCATCACCAAACTCGAGATCGCCAAGTCTCAGCAATGCGCCGGCATCCGACGGAATTTCGATCGCTTTTTCGGGTCCGTAACCGAAACGGATAACGCATGCTCCCACACCAAGGCCCATGACAAACGCCCGGCCATTCCGATTGGTAAAAAAGGGTAGGTCCGCTCCGTCGCATTCCAGAGTGCCGCGCTCCAGAACAACCGGCTCTCCCTCTCTCATTGCCACGAAGTCAAGACTTGTTGTGTTCGAGTTGACCGCCACATAGGCCAGCCCTGTCGTCGTGCCGGAGCGAACCTGCACAATTGGCTCCCCCAAACCGTCCAGGCCCTCCGGTCCTTGCAGTTCAATCAGATACGTCTCAACACGGTGGGCGGCTCTCGATGAAATAACGGCCGCACCCAATACTCCTGAGCGTGCCAGCACCGGCCCCGCACTTGACCGCCTCACCTGCAGATGTGAATCGCCTGCCCCGGTCGATCTGTCGAAAAGAATAAAGCCATCACCCGGGTTCGCGGCAATGCCCCAGCGCCCATTTGTAATCGCGATGCCGCTGCGGATTTGCGCGCTGTAGCGCGTGCGATCGACCGCATTCTGTCGCCAGTGCTGATACCCAGAAAATTGCACCTCGCCTCGCGATGAGGTCAATCGAAGATCGCCAGAGAGACGATCACTAGCCGGGCCTCGGTCAATCGAGATTCGGTCAAAACGGCCATAAGCTGCCAGATCGGGACGTGCTTGATAGAGCGCGCGGGAGCGCGCCGTTGCCGTATCATGGCTGGCTGAAAAGCCTCTTTGTCCCCAACTGCGTGACACGCGGAAGAATACGCCCGTCTGATCGCCCGTGCTTCGCGCCTCATGGCGCGCTCCAAGCGACATCAGATATCCCCTGCCAATGCGTCCGGTAACCGTAAGGCTCGAGCTCGTTGTCGCAAGCTGGAGCGCTGAGTCATCGCTCGTTTGAACCCAGTTGAAATAAACCGACAGGTCCGGCCGAACAGAACCGCCATAGCTGACCGACATTAGAGTCCGCGCCGCGGAATACGCCTCAAAATCATTGAAGCGCTGGAAACCATCTTCAAGAGCTTCAATTTCAACCAACAAACGGTCTCCGGGCAAAACACGCGGCGAGGCCGACACACTCGCTCGGGCACCATAGGCGCTCGGTCTATTCTCCCCCCCGCTGGTGACCATGCGGGCCCCGATGCGCCCAATACGGGTATTGAGGTTCACCCCGCCCCCCGCATTCCATTTTTGATCAGATACGGCGACATGTCCCGACACCGTCGCGCCACGAGAAACACCGCGCTCATAGCGCCCGAGCAGAGCCAAGGTATCACCGTAATCAAAGGCTCCCCCGACGGGTTTACGTAATGCCCCGATACTTAACGAAAATTCCGAAACATCGACTGGCAGCGCACCGCTATAACCGGCTGTGAACGTTGGAATGACCGCGCGCCGACCAAAGCTGTCCTCAATTTCAACATCGAGGATCCCCGAATTGGCCAAACGATTCAGTCGGCGCAAATCTAGCCGACCGGCGGCCGCCTGGAATCGTTCGATCAAAACACCCTCGCGCCGAACCGTTATATCGGCCGGTCGCTCCAATATGACTGCATCCCAAACCGGACGTGAAAGTCCGCCCTCCGGCTGGAGGTTGGCATAATTGCGTTGCAGAGAGAGCCCCAGCATTTGCGGTGCGCCGGCGAGTGCTGGCATATTCGGCAACAGGTCACCGGCACTGAGTTGGAGCGCCTGCTCGGGCCAGTCTTTAAGCGCTAAAATTCGGCCACGTACAAACCGCGCATCACTGTCACGGAGCACGGAACGACCACTCGCGGTGACGCTAACCCCGTCGCGACCGCCAAGGGCGAAAAAGCCCCGCCAGTCAGAATCGATCGTCGTCGCATCCGGCGCATCCACTTGCCCGCGAAGCCGCAGAGACATCGACAATCCAGCGGCATACCCCCCCGGCTCAACAATCGCCTCGGAGCCAGCGTCGTTAGGCCCTGACACACCGATATTGGCGTTGGGGGCGAAACTTTCACTTGCAATATTTGCCACGACCGCGAGCAGCACTGGGTCGAGGGTCAGGTCGATCCCATAGGTCTCAAACATATCCAGCGGCCGAAGTGAATTTAGGTGACTGCTGATCTCGGCGAACACATCGGGTTTTAGAAACGGAGACAGAAGCTCGAGCGCAGCCTCTCCATCTACTGAATGTAATCGCTCAACGCTGGAATCGACCGTGAGATAACCCAGCGTTCTTTGATTGAATCGCAGCGGAAGGACCACACGATGTATGCCATCATTGTGGGCACGCGATGAAGTGACAGGCCGCACCAGATCGGCCGTTGCCGTGACAAGAGAAGTATCGATGTCGGTGTGAGCGCGAAGAAGCAATTCCTGCCCCACCTGGATCCGGTCTGGATCAACGATATTGTTTTGCTGAACCAGCAAGACAATCGAAGTGCCATATAGCGCGGCAATCTCGTCCAGCGTGTCACCGGGTTGGATCCTGTGAGTGTGGGCCCGGTCTTCAGCGCTTTCGGGTGCGTCATTGGCCTGTGCGACAGACCAAAGGCCGGAAAGCGCCAGGAGAGTGGCGACCATGATTGATTTGATACATCCAGTTACGCATACACACATCTGATCGGACCTACCGCGCCCTGAGCAACATCACTCGCAGACCGGGCGGCTCATCATCCGGGACAATTGGTTCCTGCAAATGAAACATGCGCGACGCCCCCGGTGGGATAATCGGATTCTGGCCGGCTGTGATCAGATCACCGGCGGGCCTGGCGCGGCCTGATGCGTCACCCAAGATCCGAATACCCAGATCGGTCACCAGCGCATAATCTCGCCCTGTATTAGAAATCACGAGATTTCCGGCTTCATCCATATCCGCCGAAAAGGGGCCTGCGCGACTGCCCGGCGCGCGAAGGTATACTGCGACACCGAAATTGTGAGCGAAAACAACGCCGTTGAATCCTGGCTCCGGTGGAAGCGGGACTTCCTTGACGAACAGGATATAGGCAAGACTTTCTGCCATTTCCAGATCCCCCATATAGGTCGCACGTACTGTCCGGACGCCGCCGGCCGGTATGTAGGCCATGGGCGGAAAGATCATGAATGCATCTTCCACGACTTCGACCGTTTGCGTGCCATCCGCGTCGACAAAGCGCCGCCCAACACTCATTTCGACCGGAAGCGGGCTTGAAGACGGGTTTGTAACCCTGACAACGAAGCTTGGGCGCTCATTCTCCACATCCAGAACAACACGCATTGGAGCGACATCCGCGATCGCCCGATCCATGGGGAGAATGGTCATTGCCGCAATCAACACTGCGGGAACGAGACTATGTAGCGTCGGGATTTTAAACATCTAGATGTTTCCACGTCTGCCCCCGGGGGGAGAGGGCGCTAGTTTGCGGTGATGGTGACCGTGACCGTATCGGCATATGAGCCGGCATAGACTGTGGTTTGATCGCCGTTATTGATCCCGGCCACAGATGAATTCCGGACACCCTGGATTACAAATTCCATATCGCCATCTTCACCGAGCAATAGGGAATCATCCGCCGCGAATGTATCGACTTGATCAGAAGTCAGTTGCACCGCCGCAAAACTCAAATCGATCGACCCGCCATTATCATCATGGCTTACGGTGTAGGCGATCCGGTTATACTGATCACACGACGCCGCACCGGCCCGGCAGAGATAGCCGCCATTGGACGACGAAATTGTCCGATCGAATCCTCCGGGAGCATTGCACGTATAAGCGACCTCTCCTCCGTCCACCGTCACAGGCGAACTCGTCTCGGTCAGGGCCAGCTCAGCAAAATCGATCGACGTCGAGGAACTGGTCTCATGATAGGCTGCGCAGACCGTATCAACGGTCGCAGACAGGCTGTAAGTTATGTCTTGCCGGGCCCATGCAGGTGCGCCAATCACCGTGACAGCAAGCGGCACTGAGACCGCCAAACCTTGAATTGTTTTTCTCAAACACATTGCGAACTCCCATATTGCTAAACAAATGGCGAACTCCAATGTTGCTAAACAAATGCCGAACCGGTCGGATTTCGCCCTTCGACGGCTAAAGTGTGAGCGATATAAGTATTTTTTTCCACATAAATCGACATTAGTGATTTATGTTTCTACAATATGGCATTTTAATACTATATAGTTGCATTTCGCATCGATATTTTTGCATTTCGCAATACTCAGAGAAATTGCAAAGGGCCACCACGGATTTCGGCCGTCAAATTTTAACCATACCTGTCATTGAGCACGGGAAATTGGGTTTGAAATCGGGAATTTCAGACGTGCCCACCCGTCGCCTAGAACGGGCGAAAATCCGGTCCATCCCCGCGCGTGAAAAGTGTTACCGCAGACACGAAACCTCGAGCCGCCAAAAACGTTGGCTTTGAGCAGGTCGGTTTCGGCAGGATTAACCGGGACAGACACAACTTTCTGCCCCATTCCGGTTCGCGGCCGCTGGTCGACCGGTTTGTTGAATAATTGTGTCTGACCCAGTTATTATGGCGCTCCGCATACGCCTGTGGAACGGAACGGCGTCCGCAATCGCGGGAAACCGGGCCTCGAGCCAGAGTGCTTGCCCGAGCTTGAAACATTTACGGAGCGGACGCCCCGCGGATGCGAGCCGTGCTGCGGATACCCTCTGCCACTCTCGAATGAGAGGCAGGGCGCAGGAGAGACGGAGAAACACCCCGACGATGAGCAGACCGGACGTTTTATGCATCGCTCAGTGCCTGCACACACAAAAGATCTTGCGACGCGCATAACTGGTGGAATTTAAACGATCATAAGAATATGGCGGTGGTGTCAGACAAACGCGAACCGGTCTCCGAAATCGACAGCCTACCCCAACTCAGACGCCGAGCTGGCGCCATTCGGCCAGAGCTGCGGAGCGGCTTTGCTTGAATGTTTCTCTGCGGTTTAGATGACGTTCTTGGCTGAACTGGTTGTGGACGGATGACTGGGCTGAGACGAATTTCTGCAACGTCTCGAAACTGCGAAACTTGCCCATCGCTCGTTCCTTTCGTCGGAAGGGGAGGTGGGAGTTTTCGGCTCGGTTGTTGAGCCAACGCCCGGTCTCCTGGCGGCCGGCATTGCCGAGCACTTTCATCGCTGCTTTGTAGGAACCCAGCCGATCCTACACCACCACTTGCGCACTGCCATAGCGCTTCATGGTCCTGCGCAAAAATCGTAACGCAGCATGTCGATCACGGCGTTTGGTGACATTGGCTTCCAGTACTTCACCTTCGTGATCAACGGCCCGTCAGAGATAGTGAAGCTCACCATTGATTTTCACGAACACTTCGTCGAGATGCCACGCCCAGTTCGAGTAATTATGGTTCTGCACGCGCCTCTTGCGGATCTGCGCCGCGAACATCGGCCCGAACCGGTTCCACCAGAACCGAACTGTCTCGTGCGTGATATCGATGCCTCGCTCATGGAGGAGGTCCTCGACGTTTCGCAACGAGAGCGGGAAGCGGATATACATCATCACCGCAAGGCGGATGATTTCGGGCGAAGTCTTGAAATATTTAAATGGATTACGCACCGGGCGAGGCTAGAAAACTACGTCGCCGCACTCAAGGCCAAGTTCCTCTGACACGACCCAAAGCGATACTGCACGCCAGTTTCGCTCTCTGTTACGGAGCCCTAGCTATGGGGCTGGACAAGGGGCTTGTTTCCTCGGTCATTGCGCTAACTTATAGCTGTATGGCGGTTGGCGACTTTGGCGGGCATTTTCGAAAATAGATCGCTGAGAGAACTTGAACTCAGCGCATGGGCGTGCTGGGTAGGGTTGATCGCCTACTCAGGGGGGCCGGCACACTTAAATCATTGGCCTTAGGAGCCGACCGTTGTTGTTTTGACCCAAGCTTTTGCTGCTCATACTGTATATTATGCGCCAAATGTCAGGTGAAACCGACATGAAAACCAGAGCGCTCATTTCGAAAACAATCGGTTCGCATTCATGTGAGTAACGATACTAAGGCGTCAGTCTGTATATCAGGCAAAACAAGTCGCCTGTTCGATTATGCGTTGGATAGGCCGCTCCATTCCAACCCAAACCGCTCTAGGTATTTCTTCAGCCGGTCGGCATCATTGGTTGAGGTTTTCTTTTTTCGGGATTCCGCAAACAGTTCGCGGCCAGCAGCGCTCAAGCTCGGGGCTTTGCGGCACACTCGGACTACTTCGGCGAGTTGCACCCTATCAAATTTGTCCATCTCAGAGACATAATCCACGCCAACAGCGTCTACCAACAGTGCCCAGTCAGGATCGGATTGCCCCGAATGCCACTGCCGGATCAGTCGCTCAACTTCCTCGTCAACCATCGAGGTCGTGATACGTCCACGGGGGGCGAGGGTGCGCATTCTCGTGACGGAAGAGCCGAGGTCCCGGAAATTGCCGGTCCAGTCGCTAGATGGGTCTTTGGCGAATTTCAAATAACGCTTCTTGGCGTCCGCATTGAAGGTGATCTGTTCGGTCCTGCCTGTTGCGGCGCGGGCCAGTTCGTATTCGATATTGGGTTCCAGATCCTCGCGACGGTCTCGCAGGCCAGGCAGGTGGAAGGTCCATAGGTTGAGGCGGGCAAATAGGTCTGCGCGAAACCGGCCTTCGCCGACCAGCTTGGCGAGATCCTGATTGGCGCCGGCGATGAGCTGGAATTCACTGCGCACCTCGGAGTCGGACCCGACCGGGTAGAACCGCCCGCTTTCGAGCGCGTGCAGGATCATGGCCTGCTCATCGAGGCCGAGCTCGTCGATCTCATCGAGAAAGAGCACGCCCTTGTCGGCCGTTCGCAGTAGTCCAGCCCGGTCGGTGCCTGCGCCAGTGATTGCTCCGCGCCGATGACCGAACAGGGTCGACATGGCGCGTTCGCCGCGCAGGGTGGAGCAATTGACCGGCACGAAGCTACCGCGCACCCGATGGCGCGACTTTTTGAGATCGAAGATCCGTTTCGCCAGATCGGATTTGCCTGCGCCAGTCGGGCCGATAATCAATAATGGCGCGTCAGATTTGACCGCCACCTGTTCGACCCGTTCGATCATGGCGTTGAAATCCGTATTGCGCGTGGCAATACCCGCCTTCAGAAAATCATTCGCTTCTACACGCTCCGCATCAAAGCGCTGGGCCAGCCGGTCATAACGCGACAGGTCCAGATCAATGATCGAATACGTGCCCTCCAACCCGGCTTTGGCCTTGGGTGGGCTGAGCTGCAGGAGTTGGCCGGGAATGTAGCGGGCCTCGGTCAACAGGAACCAGCAGATCTGTGCCACGTGTGTGCCGGTGGTCAGCTGGATCAGATAGTTCTCATTGTCCGGATCAAAGTCATAGTCGAGCGCGAAGTCGTGCAGCGTTCCATACACTTCCTGGAAATCCCACGGATCGCGCATCTCGACCAGATGGGTGCGGACCTCGGTTTCGGGAGATACCCCAGCGATGTCCTGGCTGACAATCTCGGTTTGCTTGTATTGGCGGCGGTCGTGGAGCAGATCGACCCGGTCAATCAGCAGGTCCTCTTGCTGGCACATGGCTACAGACGGGCGCCAATGTTCCCACCGGCGATTGCCCTTGCCACCGTCCAGATTGTTACCCAGGAATCCAATTACAACATTCTTCTTCATATCTTATCCAAGCAGATAAAAAGGGATAAATGTCAATAAGAAGAAACGTATATAAGATCGTCAGGTGCGCCCGCCAAGCTAGCTATTGCACGCAAATGCACAAATTGCATTTTTCTGTTTGGAGGGAGTGAGAACCCGCACATTCTAATCCTCGTTGAAAACAAGGACTAGAGAAATGGCAAACAAATCCGTGTTTGCGTCCACGATTGGCCGCCTGTTCCCGCGTACCGATGCGGTGAACCTTCACAATGCTCCAGCCTACGCCTATGGCGCTCGCCACAAGCTTGCGCAATTGGCCGTGACCGGAACATTCAATGACGGGTTCTATGCGCAAGCGCAGGAGCAGATGGGGGACGTCATCGAGACGTGCGAGGGCGTCCCCCCTGAATTTTTGGCGAAAGCCGCGATCTATGGCCGGACATCCGGCCACATGAAGGACATGCCCGCATTCATGCTGGCTATGTTGTCGCGGACTGATAGCGCCCTCTTTGCGCAGGCTTTTGGTCGCGTGATCGACAATGGCCGTATGTTGCGGACCTTCGTTCAGATAATGCGGTCCGGTCAGACCGGCCGCAAATCCCTCGGGGCTCGCCCCAAGGCGATGGTGCAACGCTGGTTAAACGAGGCCAGCGACACGCAAATCCTGCACGCTAGTGTGGGCCAGGATCCATCCCTCGCGGATGTGATCAAGATGGTTTACCCAAAGCCCAAGGATGCGCGCCGCGAGGCCCTTTATGCCTGGCTGATCGGCAAGCCGTGCGATCTCGCATTGCTGCCTGACGCCGTACAGGATTTCATCCGGTTCAAGACGGATCCATCCGGAAATGTTCCGGACGTGCCTTTCCAGATGCTCACCTCACTGGAGTTGAGCACCGAGCAATGGGCCCAGATCGCACTGCGCGGTGGCTGGCACATGGTTCGGATGAATTTGAATACGTTTTATCGCCATCAAGTGCTTGACCGCCAGGATGTCGCCAAAGCGATTGCGAAGCGTCTCAGTGATCGGGACGCCATCAAGCGGGCACGGGTCTTCCCCTACCAGCTGATGGCCGCACTGAACGCCCTTGATGCCGATGCACCAAATATCATTCGTGAAGCCTTGCATGATGCGATGGAAATTGCCGTCGACAATGTGCCGGTGATCGATGGCAGCGTTGCGGTGTGCCCCGATGTATCGGGCTCCATGCGCTGCTCTGTGACCGGTTTGCGTTATGGCGGCACGTCAGTTGTGCGGTGTGTGGATGTTGCGGCCCTGGTGGCAGCAGCGATCACGCGCGGCAATCCGGGCACACGTGTCCTGCCGTTTGAGCAGGGCGTGTGCAAGGTCAAGATCGAGTCTCGCGATTCAATCATGACCAATGCGGAAAAACTGGCTTTGGTCGGTGGTGGTGGAACCAATTGTTCTGCGCCTCTGGCACGTCTCAACCGTGAGGGTATTGCGCCTGATCTGGTCGTGATGATTTCGGACAACCAGTCCTGGATCGACGCCCAGAACAATCGCTGGAATAGCGGCACGGAAACCTTGCGCCAATGGGAAATTCTCAAGCGGCGCAATTCATCGGCCCGCATGGTGTGTATCGATATCACGCCGTACGGAACCACACAGGCGCGCGAGCGCGAAGACATTCTCAATGTGGGCGGATTTTCCGATACCGTATTTGATGTGATCTCCGCCTTCGCGTCAGGAAACATGAATGCCGACCATTGGGTCGGCCAGATAGAAGGAGTTGAGATCTAGGGTGAAATGAACGGGGAATGCGTGTGAGACTACATCTACGAAATGAATGTCTCACACATCCTTGTCCCCATAAATTTCCAGGGCGAATGCCTGCGGGATTACATCGTATAAAGGCTGGTTCAAATCCGGCCCCGCGAAAGCGGAAATCTCGCAATCACTTGTCGCCTGCCCTTTCATTCGGTTGGGCGAATGCCGACGGAACTACATTGGATTCCAGGGTTGCGGGTTCGAGTCCCGCCAGGTCGAAGGACCTGTAGCTCAATGGGAGAGCATGGAGCTTGTTTCGTCACACCCTTGTCGCCCGACACATTTTTGGCATGGCGAATGCCGGTGGAACTACATCACTTTAACTGACCGGATGCGGGTTCGATTCCCGCTAGGCGCAAGCCTGTAGCTCAATTGGATAGAGCAGGATGTTTCACCAATAATTGTCGCCATGACAATTCTGGCCAAAGTGCCATCTCGACAATAAGGTATTGTATTATGGAACAGAATTTTGATGTCATCGCCGGAACCGGCCACGCTCCAATCAAGATGTGGACGCAAGGCGTTCCCGTCGAGGACGGGGCCAAGGCCCAGCTAGTTAAGACGGCGAGCTTGCCCTTTGTGTTCAAGCATCTCGCAGTCATGCCCGATGTTCACTTCGGGTTGGGCTCGACCATTGGCAGCGTCATCCCGACGAAGAAAGCCATTATCCCCGCCGCAGTTGGCGTGGATATCGGCTGCGGCATGATGGCCGTGCGGACCTCCATGACGTCCAATGATCTGCCAGAAAATCTGGCAGGTGTGCGGACGGCTATCGAGGCCGCAGTGCCGCATGGGCGGACAGCCGGACGGCGCAGGGGTGGGCGCGACACGGGAAGCTGGGGCAATGCGCCAGCCACATCCCTTGAAGCCTGGTCGGGCCTGGTTGATGGCTTTGACCGGATCACCGAGAAGCATGGCAAGCTGAAGAACAGCAATAACCTGAAGCATCTGGGAACTCTGGGTACCGGCAATCACTTCATCGAAGTGTGTCTGGATACCCAGGACCGGGTCTGGTTCATGTTGCACTCCGGCTCGCGGGGTGTCGGCAATATGATCGGTCGCTACTTCATCGAACGCGCCAAGCGGGACATGGAGAAGTGGTTTATCCACTTGCCCGATGCCGATCTGGCCTACTTCGCCGAAGGCACCGATAATTTCGATGATTATGTCGAAGCCGTCGAATGGGCGCAGGCCTTTGCCTTCAAGAACCGGCAGGTGATGATGCAAAACGTCATCGCAGCGGTTCGCAAGGAATTGGGTTTGGAATTCGAGGCCGAACTGGAAGCGGTGAATTGTCACCACAACTACGTGTCGCGGGAAAATCACTTCGGTGAGAATATTCTCGTGACCCGGAAAGGTGCGGTGCGGGCGGCCAAGGATGTCATGGGGATTATCCCCGGCTCCATGGGTGCCAAATCCTTCATCGTTCGCGGTCTGGGAAATGAGGAAAGCTTCTGCTCGTGTTCGCACGGGGCAGGGCGGGTCATGTCCCGGACAGCGGCCAAGAAAGCCGTATCTCTGGCTGAACATGCGGAGGCCACCAAAGGTGTGGAGTGCCGTAAGGATGCCAGTGTGCTCGACGAGACGCCTGCGGCGTACAAGTCGATTGAAAATGTCATGCACGCCCAGCGCGATTTGGTCGAAATCGTCCATACGCTGCGCCAGGTCGTGTGTGTGAAAGGATGAGTAATGATCCGTATTGATGGGTCCAAAGGTGAAGGCGGAGGGCAGGTTTTGCGCTCCGCCCTCGCGCTTTCAATGACCACCGGACAAAGCTTCCGGATCGAAAAAATTCGTGCAGGTCGCAAGCGGCCGGGCCTGATGCGTCAGCATTTGACCTCGGTGCTCGCGGCCCGTGAAGTCTGTGACGGCAAGGTCGACGGGGCGGAAATTGGTTCAACGGAGCTGACCTTCCATCCCGGCGAAATTCGCGGTGGAGACTACAAATTCGCCGTTGGCACAGCGGGCGGGACTGGCCTGGTCTTCCAGACGATTTTCCCCGCCTTGCTGATGGCCGACGAGCCATCGACGGTCAAATTCGAAGGCGGCACCCACAACCCGTTTTGCCCGCCTTTCGACTTCCTGCGGGACAGCTTCCTGCGCGCGCTCAAGGGAGCCAATATGCATGCCGAAATCACGCTGGATCGCGCCGGTTTCTACCCGGCCGGAGGCGGAGCTTTCAGCGCGTCTATCCAGCCAGCCGCCATGGACACACCGCTCGATCTGACACAGCGCGGTGATCTGATCGGCGTGACCGGCGAGGCCCGCACTGCCAACCTGCCCGGCGGCATCGCCGAGCGGGAAGCCAAAACAATGATGGCCAAGCTTGAACTGGATGAATCTGCTATCGCAATCCGCTCAGTGGAGGCATCCGGCCCCGGCAACGTCCTGATCATGAAGGTCGAGTTCGAAGCCCTCAACGAAATCTACGCCGGTTTCGGCGAGCACGGCACCCGCGCCGAAAAAGTCGCCGAACGCGTCGCCAAGGCGATCAAGCGACACTTGAATTCGGATGCGGCGGTTGGACCATACCTGGCGGATCAGTTGTTGGTGCCCATGGCACTGGGAGCGGGCGGCCGTTTCTCGATGATGCGCCCAAGCCTGCACTTTGAGACAAATGTTGAAACGATCGGGCAGTTTTTGGACGTGCCGATTAGGTATGTGGAGGAGCAAGAAGGGCTATGGCTGGTGGAGGTAGGATGACGGCTCCTCATACTGCACATTATGCGCCAAATGTCGTGTAAACCTGACAAATTGACCGAACATACATCACCACCGCGAGGCGGGTGATCTCAGGCGATGTTTTGAAATAGCGAAATGGGTTCTTCATCCGCCGAAAATAGTGGCGAACTCGAAAATGGGCAGTTTAATCTGACAGTTCCACGGGATATGCAAAAGCGTTCGTTTACACGACGCGATTGAACTGAAAAGGCCACGCCAACTCATATGCCGCGACGGCCTCAGACGTTGCCTGAACTTTAGCGCTCGCCGATATTCTTTCTGCCAGCAGAACGCCATTTAATGCCCCAAGGGCAAACCGGTCCTGCCGAGCTAGAGCCTGAAGGTAGTCAACCACTTGATCGACGGCCGCCTTTGACGCCTCCGCGCGCTTTAGCTCAATCACGAGCCAGTCACCGTTTGACGGATTTTGCGCCAAAATATCAATCCGCCGCGAAGTCAGCCCCCCATCAACAGGGTATTCGTCCTGAACGATTACGTAGTCGTTGCCCCATGGCGTGTTGTGCCATTGTGACAGGATCGCGTGCTGGATGTCATACTCCGTTGCGAACCCCGACATGGCTCTCTCTCGCGCCTTGAGAACCAGGACTGAGTGATCAAAGCTTGCGACCTCCTTGAGCGTGAGGTCGAAATGTTGCCGCTCAACGACCAAGTGGCCCGACGTCTTATTCCGGCCTTCGAATTTTATCGGGAGGCCGCGATCGACAAACTGACTGTGATATTTCCCATTGAATACGGCGTGGCCAAAATCGCCAGTGGACGGCTTGAATGTATCGATGGCTATTGACCATTGATGCTGCGTCGAAACCGAGAATGCCAGATAAACAACACCGCGAGGATTAGGCCACCTTGCCTTACGCAGCGGGTGATTGTCTCGAATTAAGCACTCCAACCCAGCAGTACTGGTGTCCTTGAGAAGTTGAACAACCCCTGGCGTTACACGCCAGTTCCTCGCCACATAGGCTTCCGCTCCCTGCCGAACTAAAATTCCTTGATCGACTTCTGAAAGCTCAATGCGATTGTCTAAAACTATTCGCGTCACTAGCCAATATCGCCCTCTAACGGTTCCGAAAAACTCTACCTATAAAGCAAACACCTTTTTGAGACGCTCTGCGCCCTCAGCTTCTGGCTTCCAACAACTATACCTAGGCTTGCCGACCATTTCACTACTAATTACAAGGCCCCATGGGGATGCATCGCTCGACGCCGCCCCCACTTAATCCGAAAAATACTACTGCCAACACTGCGAGCGCCAACGTAAGCCACAAAAAGGCATAATAACCGTACAGAATGATCTTAATTCCCGCATCGCGCCCCTTGGTATAGGTTTCACCGAGAGCAAAATTGAGAATTTTGTCGGCGCTCCCGAAAAGCCAAAACAATATAAGTATCGGAACCATAACAAGCATCATCGGCAACACAAAAATGACCGTTAGGGCTAGGATCATGGCCATCAGCAACCAATCGCGGAT
This sequence comes from Maricaulis sp., assembly GCA_029251785.1. GTDB lineage: Bacteria > Pseudomonadota > Alphaproteobacteria > Caulobacterales > Maricaulaceae > Maricaulis. The sequence goes on from JAQXCQ010000023.1 coordinate 20,149, forward strand.
TCGCATACTGCACCTTTGTTTTGTTGTCAGACCGTGACGGAACAGATGTTGATCGACCACCGAAGTAAAGTTCTAGATATCGCGCGATTTTCATACTGATGTTGATTTAAGCTTTGACGTTGCGCGCGCTGCGGCAGAGTCCGCCAATTCGATAACTTGCACGGCCAAAATGGTTGGGTAGAGGCCAGTGGATGATTTGCTGACCGAAAAATTGACCGCAACCATCGACCCATCTGTTATTTGAACACCTTCCGTCCAATCCTCTTTGCGGTGATCGACAATGGGAATCCTCCGATTTGGCGCAATGCCATTGGAAAGGAACTTGCTGCGAGAAAAGGTAACGATAGTCTCTGTTGCGCCTCGGCACTTTTTTACCAACCGGCCAAGACCAAGCTTGGTGAGTCTATCGGAAGTGGCGTCGTCAATTGAGAGGTCAATCGTCCATTGTTCCGAATTTTGGTTTTGTTCGGGGCTTGCAGATTCGCGAATCCGAGAATTTAGGGCGGTTCCGAAAATAATTGGCATCATGGTACTCCCAATGTTGACGCAATTGATGATGCAAAATTCAACGGACTACTCAAACCGCACGAGCGCCAAATTCGGACCTTTTTTCATCGAATTAGTTTTAACTTTGTCAGCCCGACACGGTACCTACCCATCCAGTTCAAATCTTGGGCTTGCAACTCCCATTGGCGAAGTGCGCATTGGGCGATCTTGCCAACATCCACCATCTTACCGCCGCATTTTATTTCAAAGGCATCATCTGTCACACCTAGTTCAGAAAGGGCCCACTGCTGTTTGCTGATAAGCTCGAGCAACGCGTGTTGTTTACGAACAATCTGACGGATGGTTTCCCGAGTAGCGATTTTGACTTTATGGTTTCGGTTGTTAACCGTGCCCATGGAGCCAACCAACTTTTCTTGCGAGCAACACAACTCTTGAGATGCCTCCCCGATTTTGCTTCGGGCTCGAAGAATTTGAGACGCGCGCTGTGACAGTTGGCAATCCGGCGATGGTCTTCCCCCGGGTAGAGGGCGAGTATCAATCACAATATCTAGAGGATCAATTTCTCTTGGCGGATTTTCGAATCTCATTTTGGTCATCGATGGTCAGGATAGTCCCTAGCCGCCCAACACCCAAGCATTTAAAAAATATCACACAGGCAATCAAAAGTCGTGGATGGCTCTGGTCAGGGGGCGGAATCCAGCGACCTATACGTCGGGAGTCTATGAAAACGGGTGATTAATCACCCGCAAGACCGATGGCGGCCAACAATCGTCAGTAAGTTTTATCTGTTAAATCCAAATGAGAGCCCGCACAGACTCGACTTCCGCGAAAGAGGCAGTGACACCGACATGCACCGAATGGTCGTCAGCGGGCCTCAGCGGCGACTGTGGAGTCGGTTCACGCATAAGTCTGGCTTCTTATTGTCCCATCCTCACCGCTTTGATCTTGTCAGTTTGTTGCGGAATCTAGGGGGCGTCTTTTCGTTGACATTTCATCACGATTCCAGCGGCCGAATAACGTGCTAAGGCATCCTCTGGTTTAGCGTTGTCCGGTAATTTCGACCGAAGGTTCATTTTCGTCAACCGGCTGTCTTCTTCTCTTGTGATGACACCGAGTTTGTATTCCTGCCGCAGTAGGTGCGCGATAGACGTCGGCGATTTATCATCTAGGTCCCATAGGCGAACACGCAAAACAGCGAGAGGGATGGCATGGTCGATGATGATGTCGCCGGAAGGAATACCTCTATCGACCACAATTTCGGCCTCGCGGGAAATGTAGTGGCATTGCCGCACCATCGCATCATTGCCATTGGCAAAAGGCTTGTTCAACCATTTCGGACGCCCGGTCTTTGTGATAAATGGGCCTTGAGTGGTGTGGCAAAACCAGCCCTCTGCGGTGTTGCGAAGGAGGCTACAATTCAGGTCACGAGCTTCGGCAAATACCTGAATGTAGTTCAGACATGTGTTCGCTCTTTGCTCTTGAGTTTGGGCTGCTACTGGCATGGTGTTCACCGATTCGTTGAGAGTGGGATGAGCGGAGTAACGGAGGCGGGTTCTGTGAAGTCTAACTTCGAGCAGTCTTGATAGCACCCATGTCAATTTCTCCATATGCACGACGTCGAAGGGTAGGGCGTATTGCACATCATGCTTCTACGACCGGATAAAAAGGCTGCCCCCAATCCAGTTCAGGCTGGTCCATTTTCAGACTGATAAAGGTCGGTATCAGCCAGGCGAGGATTTCGACGCCGTCCCGAAGTTGGTCACGATTGACCGCACTGTTCCAGGTCGCGCCGCCATGCATGATCTGATTTCGCAAGACGTAAAGTCGATCAAAGATGATTTGGAGGATGGTTTGAGTGTCCTGGCGCGTTAGGGCAGAGTGGGCCGTCGCCTGACTGCGTTCGAACGCTGTCTTCCAACTGGCACCGCTACCGTCGCGCTGTGCCTGCCAGAAAGGTGAAAAGACGTATGGATTGTCTAGAAGTACGCGGATAGGCCCGGCGAAACGTGTCCATACGGCGTCATAGATCGCCCGTTTGCTGTCAGCCTTGAGAAGAAGCCCGAAATAGCGCCGGAAGTCTTCGCGAGCATTCGAGGTGTCGCTTTGGCTATCAATCAGTTCTCCCGCATAGGCAGCGTTGAACGTCACCCAATAGAAAATGAATGCCGCGTCAAGATCTCCATTCGCGACTTCTTTCTCGGCTCGTCCAAGCCAACTGATGGCTCGGTGGACGCGCAAACCAAGCGTATCGGGGAACGTTTCGCGTTCGGCCCGTTGGCGCGCTTTCAGCGCCTCATGCTGCTGTATCGACAAAACCAGCCTCCCTTGTATCGTGTTTTTCCCTCATCAGGGCTGAAAAATGTTCCTGTACCCGGTCAGGCCTAGACACATCGATCGTGGCGATTTCGACTGTCTTATCCGACCGCGCGATCGAGAACCGGGCCTGCGTGCCAGCCGGCTTCTTCAAACCGCTGTGATGGGGGTAGAGGAGAACCATTCGACGGGCGGGGTAGACATGGGCGTAGGCCATCATCTGATAAATATCGCCTTGGCTGACCCCCATTCGCCCGTCTGAGTCCGAGGCATCAAGTCGCTTCCACTTGGTATCCACGAGAATGTCCGCAACAGGATGTGCCCAGTAAATGTCCGGACGGGTTGCAAACAATGGCCGCCCGTCTGCCCTATGCAGGACGTGGTTGCGCGGCCCCTGCAAGTGAACGAACGCTCCATGGTGTGCGCTGACCCGCTGCGCGGCGCGCCCCACAAATTCCTCGAAGAGCGTGTTCATCTCGAAGAGAAGCGCAAACCCCCGCCCGCTGCCGGACGATGTTGTCTGATAGCTGCCGGTGATCAGGAAGCGCGCGATCTCCAGCGGATCGCGCAATCCCTCATTGGTCCGATCGAGCACAAGTCTTTGGAAGGGAATCTGTTCGCCACGGGCAAAGGGTCGAATACCCTCAATCATGAAGTCTAGTTCGGCCAGATGACGCTGGTTTCTCGGATCCCTCGCTTCGCCGCGCAGTCGGGCAATCGCAGTTTTGAGGATACGGTTCGGCAAAATATCATTGCTGAGTTCATCAAAATGGCAAGCAAGCTTCTGGGGCGACGCGGCGAGGGTGCTGAACTGTCGATGGATATCAAGCTTCCCGCGCAAGCTCGGAAGGTCCTCGAACTGGGCAACATAGGCTCTGGGCATGCCGCGGTGAAGGACGCGGAATACGAGCTCGCAGAACAGGGCGATGATGATTTCAAGCAGATGGCGATGCTGTCTCGAAAGCTCGGCCAGCCGCCCTCGCGCGATAGGCAAATTGAATGCCTGCGCAAGCATCTCGACAAGGACGTGCCGAACGACCTCCTCACTTTGACCATCGATCTTGGGCAGGATCTCGACCGCTATTCCTGGGGCAGCAAGAATTCCAACAACCTGCTGCGCGCGAACGCGAGTCCGCAAATGCTGGAGCACCCGATCGCTCTCCCCGGAGCCGAGTCGCAGCTCCCGCTCGGCAGCTTGCGCGACAGCATGCAAGCGATCTGCCTCATCCGGCGAAAGCGAGCCATCCTCCTGCGTTGTGCTGATCGGGAGATAGCCCCACTCCCTGAGTGTCAGAGGTTTGTTCATTTGAGTCCGGAATAGGCGTCGTCCGCGAACCTGTCACGAACCGTGTATCTATATCTGGTTTCATCTGCCCCGTAGCCATCCAACCCAGGAGGGGCGGCTAGCTTCTGACGAGAAACAATCCGGCCTTCGTCGCTGTTTTCTCCGAGAACCTGTCTGATTTTCTCCCAGTCCTCGTAGAAATATTCCGCTAGCAATGGGACTATCTTGTCACGCATCACCGTGTCGATGTCCGCTCGGGATTGACAGTGGATGAAGTAGGCATGACCGATTTGGTGATCCCTATCGAAAAGGAATTCGATCCGCTCATTGATGCTCGCCAAAAGTGCTCGCAGATTGATGCCATCCAAATTTTTCGGAAGCAGATCGGTCTTTGGCAGAAGCTCCTTGAATTGAAATCTCCTCCTGAGGGCGGTGTCAAGAAGCGCAATCGACCGATCGGCGGTATTCATTGTCCCCACAATGTGAAGATTGGGAGGGACTCCAAATAGTGATGTGCCCCTAGATTTGTAGACGCCTTGCTTGGTAAACATGAAGCAGGGAGTTTTTCAATGACAAGACGTATTCGTTACACGGATGAGTTCAAGCGTGAGGCGGTCGCTCAGGTC
>JAQXCQ010000048.1 GCA_029251785.1 Maricaulis sp.
CCTCGCCCTTCGCCTCGGCCTCATCGGGCAGCAGGCCGACGCCGACAATCTCCGGCTCGGTGAAACAAACCGCCGCGATGGAGACCGGGTCGAAGGTGCGGCGATGGCCGGCAATCAGCTCGGCCACCATCTCGCCCTGGGCAGTTGCTTTGTGTGCGAGCAAAGGTTCACCGACGACATCGCCGATGGCCCACACATTGCGCATTCCGGTGCGGCACTGATCATCCACTTTGATGAAGCGTGCATCGCCCATATCCAGGCCCATAGTCTCCAGACCCCAGCCATCCAGACACGCCTTGCGGCCGACGGCGACGAGGATTTTGTCAGCTTCGATTTTCTGCATCGCGCCGGATTTGTCTTCGTATTCGAGGAAGGTTTTTCCGCCCTCCTCAACGACACCCTTTGCCTTGCACGAAAGGTTCACCGCCACCTTGTGTTTCTTCAACCACATGGTGATCGGGCGAGTGATCTCTTTATCGTAGATTGGCAGGATCGCCGGCGCCGCTTCAATGAAGGTCACCTCCGAGCCCAGCTTGCGCATCGCAATGCCCAGCTCCAGCCCGATATAGCCCGCACCGACCACGACCAGCTTCTTGGGAAGCTGAGTCAGATCAAGCGCCTGGGTCGATCCGATGACGTTATCCTTGAAGGGCAGGAAAGGCAGCTCGACTTCCACCGAGCCCGTCGCCAGCACAACGTGCTCCGCCGTGATCTCGATATCGCCGTCATCTGTCGTGACCACACAGGTTTTGGCATTTTCAAACTTCGCCCAGCCCGAGATGTGCTCTGCCCCGGCAGCCTTGAGGAGCTGACCCACACCGCTGGTGAGCTTGGTGACAATGCCGTCTTTCCAGTCCGTCAGCTTGCCCATGTCCAGCTTGGGCGCCTCTGACAGGGAAATGCCCAGCGCGTCACTATCGGCATGGTCACCCATATGCTCGAATTTGGTGGCCGCATGGATCACCGCCTTGGAAGGAATACACCCACGATTGAGACAGGTGCCACCCAGCCCGTGCTTGTCGACAATGATCACATCGAGGCCCAACTGACCCGCCCGGATCGCCGCAGGATATCCACCCGGGCCACCGCCCACGATCAGTACCTGGCAATTACGTTGTTTCATAAGTGAAGCTCCGGTCAGACGACAAGATGTGTTGCGGGGGATTTAGCGCTTCAGACAAGAAAGGGGAAGCGGGGTGTCAGGCGGCTACGACACCCCAACACATCGGCCGAGATGTCGAAACCCGCCAGCCGTCACATAAACAGCGTTGCCGGATTCTCAAGCATGCCCTTGATCCGCTGCACCAGCATCGCGGCCTCATAGCCATCGACAATGCGATGATCAAAGCACGAGCTCAGATTGATCAGCTTGCGCGCCACCACGCCGCCATTGGCGTCGAAGCGTGGCAGGGTCTGCATTTTGTTGACGCCGATAATGGCGACTTCCGGTGCATTGACGATCGGTGTGGTGACAAGTCCGCCCATCGCCCCCAGCGAGGAGATCGTGATGGTTGAGCCCGTCAGCTCATCCTTGGTCGCCTTGCCATCACGGGCAGCGACAGCAAGACGCTTGAGCTCCGCGGCGATCGACCAGATATCCATGGCTTCGGCGTGCTTGATGACAGGCACCATCAGTCCGTTGGGCGTCGCCGCAGCGACACCGCAATGGATCGCCTCATGCTTGGTCAGCATCATGGCTTCGCCGTCAAAATGAGCATTGGCCTGCGGTGTTTCCGGCAGGGCCTTACTCAACGCCATCACCAGGAAGGGAATGAAGGTCAGCTTGGCCTGATCGTCCGATTTGGTCTTGTTGAGATGCGCGCGCAGCTCTTCCAACGCTGTCACATCAATTTCCTCGACATAGGCAATGTCGGGGATATTGGTCTGGGCGTAGGACATGTTCTGGGAGATCTTGCGGCGAATGCCGATGATTTTCTCCTCGGTCACGCCAGTCCGCGGCGTACGCGATGGAGACCCACCGCCCGAACGTGCGGCCGAACGACCACCCGAGGCAATAAAGTCATCCAGATTATCATGTGTGATCCGACCGGCAGGTCCTGATCCCGGCACACTGGCCAGATCGATCTCGCCATCCAGCGCGCGCTTGCGTACAGCCGGGCTGGCCAAAGGCCGTTCGCCAGCCGGGCGTTTGGCCACAGCCGGTGCCGCTTTGGGTGCAGGCTTTGGAGCGGGTGCCGCTTTCGCTTCAACCGGCGCTGCCTCAGCTGCAACCGCTTCCTTCGCAGGCGCTTCTTCTTCAGCCGGCACGTCGCCATCAACAGCGATAAACATGATCTGTGTACCAACGGCGATGATATCACCGGCCTCGCCGACCAGCTTGGTCACAGTACCATTCACAGCGGATGGAATCTCAACTGTCGCCTTGTCGGTCATCACGTCCAGAACGTGCTGATCTTCAGTGACGGTGTCGCCTTCTTTCACATGCCATTCAACAATCTCGGCCTCGACAATACCTTCACCGACATCAGGCATCTTGTAGCGATATTCGCTCATGATCAGGCCTCCAGAGTTTCGCGTATGGCAGTCGAAAAGCGCTTCAGGCCCGGGAAATAGGACCATTCATGCGCATGCGGATACGGCGTGTCCCAACCGGTCAGGCGGAAGATCGGCTTCTCCAGGGCGTAGAAACATTCTTCCTGGATCTGCGCGGCCAGCTCGGCGGCAAAGCCCGATGTGCGCGGGGCTTCTTGCGCGACGATACACCGACCCGTCTTGTTCACCGAACGGGCAATGGTTTCAATGTCGTAGGGCACCAGAGTACGCAAATCGATGATCTCAGCATCAATACCCTCAGCCTCAACAGCCGCCTGCGCGACATGCACCAGCGTGCCATAGGTGACGATGGTCAAATCATTGCCTTCACGCACGATATTCGCCTTGCCAATCGGCAGGCTGAAATGCTCTTCGGGCACTTCGCCCTTCTCGTGCTTGGACCAGGTTTCCAGCGCCTTGCCCGGATCGCCATCAAATGGGCCGTTATATAGACGCTTCGGCTCGAAGAAGATCACTGGATCCTCGCTCTCGATGGCAGCAATCAACAGACCTTTGGCGTCGTAGGGATTGGACGGCATCACCACCTGAACACCGGGTATCTGGGTAAAGAAGGCTTCCGGACTCATAGAGTGCGTCTGCCCCCCTCTGATCCCCCCGCCACACGGCGTGCGTACCACCACCGGGGACGTGAATTGACCGGCCGTCCGATAGCGCAAACGCGACATTTCCGAGACGATCTGGTCGAGGCCCGGGAAGATGTAATCGGAGAACTGAATCTCAGCGACCGGCTTCAGCCCCTTGGCCGCCATGCCAATCGACATTGCCATAATCGCCGCTTCATTGATCGGCGCATCAAAGCAACGGTCCAGGCCATATTTGTCCTGTAACCCAGCTGTCACACGGAAAACACCACCAAAATAACCGGCATCTTCACCGAAGACGAGCACGTTGGGGTCGCGCTCCATCATATTGTCCATCGCCGAATTGAGGGACTGAATCATGCTCATTTTTGCCATGATCTAAACTCCCAAATCCTGCCGCTGACGGCGCAAGCGCCAGTCCTGCTCGGCATACACATCTTCAAACATGCTCTCGACTGGAGACAGCGGGCCATCATGCAAAGTCCCGTGGCTCTCCGCTTCCTTATAGGCCGCGATCACCAGCGTCTTCAGCTCCGCTTCCAGCTCGGTATGGCGCTCTTCATCCCACTCACCCAGATTGATGAGGTGGTTCTTGAGCCGCTCGACCGGATCACCCAGAGGCCACTCTTCTTCTTCGCCCTTGGGGCGATACCCGGAGGGGTCATCGGAGGTAGAGTGCGGTCCCGCACGATATGTGTAGCTCTCAATCACCGTTGCGCCATGACCGTCCCGGGCGCGCTGCGCTGCCCATTGTGTCGCCGCGTAAACAGCCAGGAAGTCATTGCCGTCAATGCGCAGGGAGGCCAGACCGTATCCGATCCCCTTCATGGCAAAGGTCGCGCCCTCACCCACGGCGACGCCCTGGAAGGTCGAGATCGCCCATTGGTTGTTGACCACATTCAGGATCACCGGAGCCTTGTAGGTCGACGCCAAAACCAGCGCGCCGTGGAAGTCGCCTTCCGCCGTTGAGCCATCACCGATCCAGCTCGCCGTAACCTGCTTCTCACCCTTATACTGGGCGGCCATCGCATAGCCGACAGCCTGGGGAAATTGTGTCGTCAGATTGCCCGAGATCGAAAAGAAATTCCCCTCGGCCCAGGTGTAGTGAACCGGCAGTTGGCGACCCTTGAGATTGTCACGGCTGTTGGAGATGCAATGACACATCATCTCGACAACATCGCGACCTCGGGCAAACAAAATGCCCTG
>JAQXCQ010000049.1 GCA_029251785.1 Maricaulis sp.
ATAAACATGATCTGCGTGCCGACAGCGATGATATCGCCCGCCTCGCCGACCAGCTTGGTCACGGTGCCATTCACAGCGGAAGGGATCTCGACGGTCGCCTTGTCGGTCATCACGTCCAGAACGTGCTGATCTTCAACGACCTTGTCGCCTTCTTTCACATGCCATTCTACGATCTCGGCCTCGACAATACCTTCACCGACATCGGGCATCTTGTAGCGATATTCGCTCATGATCAGGCCTCCAGAGTTTCGCGTATGGCAGTCGAAAAGCGCTTCAGGCCCGGGAAGTAGGACCATTCATGCGCATGCGGATACGGCGTGTCCCAACCGGTCAGGCGGAAAATCGGCTTTTCCAGGGCGTAGAAACACTCTTCCTGGATCTGCGCGGCCAGCTCGGCGGCAAAGCCCGACGTGCGCGGGGCTTCCTGCGCGACGATACACCGACCCGTCTTGTTCACCGAACGGGCAATGGTTTCAATGTCGTAGGGAACCAGAGTGCGCAAATCGATGATCTCGGCATCCACGCCCTCAGCCTCAACAGCCGCCTGTGCCACATGCACCAGCGTGCCATAGGTGATGATCGTCAGATCATTGCCTTCACGTACGATGTCAGCCTTGCCGATCGGCAGGCTGTAATGATCCTCGGGCACTTCGCCCTTCTCATGCTTGGACCAGGTTTCCAGCGCCTTGCTGGGATCACCATCAAACGGGCCATTATAAAGACGCTTCGGCTCGAAAAAGATCACCGGATCCTCGCTCTCGATCGCAGCAATCAACAGCCCTTTGGCGTCGTAGGGATTGGACGGCATCACGACTTGAACACCCGGTATCTGAGTGAAGAAGGCTTCCGGGCTCATAGAGTGCGTCTGTCCCCCTCTGATACCCCCGCCACACGGCGTGCGTACCACCACCGGGGACGTAAACTGCCCGGCCGTACGATAGCGCAAACGCGACATTTCCGAGACGATCTGGTCGAGGCCCGGGAAGATATAGTCGGAGAACTGGATCTCTGCGACCGGCTTCAGCCCCTTGGCCGCCATGCCGATAGACATCGCCATGATCGCCGCTTCATTGATTGGCGCATCAAAGCAACGATCCAGGCCATACTTCTCCTGCAATCCTGCAGTCACACGGAAAACACCGCCGAAATAGCCGGCATCTTCACCGAAAACGAGCACGTTGGGATCGCGCTCCATCATATTGTCCATCGCCGAATTGAGGGACTGAATCATGCTCATCTTTGCCATGATCTAAACTCCCAAATCCTGCCGCTGACGGCGCAAGCGCCAGTCCTGCTCGGCATACACATCTTCAAACATGCTCTCGACCGGCGATAATGGCCCGTCATGCAAAGTGCCGTGGCTTTCCGCTTCCTTATAGGCTGCGATCACCAGCGTGTTGAGCTCGGCCTCCAGCGCAACATGGCGCTCCTCATCCCACTCACCCAGATTTATGAGGTGGTTTTTGAGGCGCTCGACCGGATCGCCCAGTGGCCATTCAGCTTCCTCGCCCTTGGGGCGATATCCGGACGGATCATCGGAGGTCGAATGTGGGCCGGCACGATATGTATAGCTCTCGATTACCGTCGCGCCATGCCCGTCACGGGCGCGCTGGGCGGCCCACTGAGTGGCTGCATAGACCGCGAGGAAGTCATTGCCATCAATACGCAGGGAAGCGAGGCCATAGCCAATACCTTTCATCGCGAATGTCGGAGATTCGCCGACTGCGATGCCCTGGAAGGTCGAGATCGCCCACTGGTTATTGACCACATTGAGGATCACAGGGGCTTTATAGGTCGACGCCAATACCAGCGCACCGTGGAAATCGCCTTCAGCGGTTGAACCATCGCCGATCCAGCTCGCCGTGACCTGCTTCTCACCCTTGTACTGTGCCGCCATCGCGTAACCTACAGCCTGCGGGAACTGCGTGGTAAGGTTGCCCGAAATCGAAAAGAAATTTCCCTCGGCCCAGGTGTAGTGAACCGGCAGTTGGCGACCCTTGAGATTGTCACGGCTGTTGGAGATGCAATGACACATCATCTCGACAACATCGCGACCTCGGGCAAACAAAATGCCCTG
>JAQXCQ010000056.1 GCA_029251785.1 Maricaulis sp.
TCGGGAGCGCTACCGCGACCGGCATTTGTGTCGGTTGCGCAGGAGACCATCATGCTTGATGTGGCCAATAGGATTGCGAGTCGTTTCATTGTCACTGTCCTCTTCGCTCGTACACGCTAGTTTCGCGTGCCCGATACATCGCCTTGTGAGGCGTAATCAGTCTGCCCAACCGCGGCGTAACAGCCAGGCTGGTATCCGGATTGACCAATGGTTCGACGTGCTTCATCAACACGTCTCAGCCAGGCCAGGTAAAAACGATCTCCGGAACGTTCGGCATCCGCGATCATGCGTTGTGAAATTCGTTCCCATCTCGCCGCAGGATCCCCGCCGGCTCCGTAGGCGCCCCGCAGGGCCAGAGCCCGGCCGTGATCAAGGCGTGCGGCCCTACGCAGATAGGCGTCGGCGCGCTCTGGGCTCTCGACCAATCCACACAGACGATAACTGCCCTGGATGGTTCCAGTTCCATAGATGACGGCAAGATTGAAATTGGCACCGTCGTGCCCCCGTTCGGCGGCGACTTCGAGCCATTCCAGCGCTGTGTCCAGATTTTGCTCCAGCCCCAGCCCCGTAGCGAACATAACGCCGAGAAGGTTTTGAGCGTCAGTATCGCGGGCCGTCAGGGCGGCGTGGCAGATCAGGTTTACGGTCTCCGACGGGGTCAGAGCACCGGTCTGATCATAACCCATATCATTCTGAAAATCGCGAACAGCACGGCGAGTCGTGGGGCCGTAGGCACCGTCGATATCCCCGTTGTAATAGCCCAGTGCGGACATGGCGCGCTGGCGATGTTCCAGATCGATGATGTCGCCATCATCCTCTGTCTGGTCGAAACCATAAGCGATGCGTTCTAGACTGCGCTGGGAGGTCGGGCAGGATCGCTCCAACATTGCCCCTTGCAGGCGCAGGTGCGCGACCAGTGATGCCTGAGCGCCACCGACTTCGGAGCCGATCAATAAGGCTTCATTCCATGCAGCGCGTGCATATTCGATCATGTTGATTGCCTGATAGGCATCACCAACGCGGAGCCAGCACCGCGCGATGTCGGCTTCGGTCGCTGTTTCCGGCGCCGCGTAACAAATACTCTCGCCCGCAAGTCCGTAGCCGCCAGAGTTTGGAGGGCTGGATGGGCGGACGCCGGGACGAACGCCGGGAACCTGTCTTGTCACGGGCAAACTTTGGTTTGATCCACCGACTGATGGCGGTGGATCAGGCTGCTGCGCTGTAGAGCTTGAAGCTTGAGCGGCCATTCCTGCTGCGGTCGGTGGACGCAGTTCTTGCTTTACGCCTGCAGCCACTTCGACGGACTGAGCGGGTAGTGTCGTTTCTGGATTTGAGAATGGCCACCAGATATTTTGGGCTTCAACCGCACATTCACGATCTACACAATATCCGGCGCGATAACTTTGCGAATGCGTATAAGACAGGATTGCGCCCAGCCCGACGAGAGCCAGTACAACTGTCGCACAACGCGCAGCTATGGATGTGTATCGTTCCCACGGCACTGGCTTAACGCTCCCCCCGGTCGCATGGATCCGAAACGCCACCCCTGGAGTTTCAAAATGACCGCATCGTCCGAACCTGCAGTTTACTCTGCGTTAACTATGTTAGCGCGCATAGGGTCGCTCGACCATAGATTTCCGTTCAATTTTCCGGAAAAAGACGCAAGTTGTGACCGTATTTGCTCACAAATCTCCACGAGGTTGCAGATGCGTGGGCCGGATTCCCCTCAAAGGGGAATTGAGCTGACGGCAGGATCTATCGAGATCTCGAATCGTTACGGATCAAGTGCGTAGTGCGCCACCCGTCGCAGCATTCACCTTGGCGACGACCTTCGCGCAAATTCCGTCAATCTCTTCATCTGTCAACGTTTTCTCGCGTGGCTGCAAGGTCACCTCAACGGCCAACGAAGATTGACCCTCCGGCACACCCTTGCCGTCGTAAACGTCAAAAATGGAGACGGCCGAAACCATCGCCTTATCCGCGCCCTTGGCGGCCCGAAGCAACACATCTGCGGGAACTGACTTATCGATTACGAAAGCAAAGTCGCGTTTCACCGGAGTCAGGTCGGCGCGCTCGAGCGGTGAACGTGCCTTCAGGCCTGTCGCCTTGCGCGGTTTAGGTATTGCATCGAGTACAATTTCGAAGGCCAGCACTCGGCCATCAACGTCCAGCGACTTGAGGACGCGCGGATGGATTTCACCGAATTCCGCCATAGAGTTCTTCGGGCCCAACCGCATAACGCCAGACCGACCGGGATGCCACCATTCGCGTGCTTCAGCTGCGATCTGCAGGGATCCAACAGGCGCGCCGACGGCTTCCAGTGCAGCCATGGCATCAGCTTTGATATCGAAGACATCGGGCTCTCTGCTTCCGGTCCAGTGACGGTCGGAGGTAATCCGGCGCACAGCGGAAACCACCAGACGCTGCCCCTGAGTGTCATCACTCACATAGGCCGGTCCCACTTCAAACAACCAGCTATCGCCCTGCCCTCGGTCAGCATTGGCCTGCACGGCCTTTAACAAGTGAATCAGGGGTGTTGGGCGCATCACGTCCAGTTCGGAAGAGATCGGGTTTTCCAGCGCCAGACCATCGCCGTGACCGCCAAACAGATCGGCTTCGGGCTTGCGGCAGAAAGACCAGGTGACGGCTTCGCCATAGCCGCGCCCCGCGAGGGCCCGTCGAGCAAACCGCGCCCGGATTTGCATGGTGGTCGCCACTGCCTTGCGGCGAACAGGCGGGCGCGACAACGACGTGGCATCGAGCTTGTCAAAGCCATGAATGCGCGCAACCTCTTCAACCAAATCAGCCTTTTGCGAACAATCCATGCGCCAAGTTGGAACACCAACCGTCAGCACGTCCCCGTCGCCGGATGGCGTGAAACCAAGGGTCGACAGGATTCGAATGATTTCAGCGCGCGGCAAATCCAGACCGGTGAGGCGCTTGACCTCAGCAAGAGGGAATTCGATGTCAGCCGGCGCGGTTGGAACAGTGCCCGCAACAGAGATTTCTGACGCCTCACCGCCACAGATATCCAGTATGAGCCGGCTTGCCTGCTCGATCCCGTCAACAACGGACGCCGGATCTACACCCCGCTCAAAGCGATACTTTGCATCGCTCTCAATGCCGGTCGCCTTGGCCGTCGCCCGCGTGATCAGCGGCGCAAACCAGGCGCTTTCGAGAAAGACGTCGGTCGTATCGTTCCCGCAGCCTGAATATTCACCACCCATGACACCGCCAAAACCGAGGCAGCGCGCATCGTCTGCGATGACACACATGCTCTCCGCCGGTGTATATTCCTTACCATCGAGCGCTTCGAATTTGTCACCCTCACCGGCACCGCGACGTGCGCGGATCGGGCCGGACAATTTGGCCACATCATAAACGTGGAGTGGGCGGCAGCGGTCGTAGGAGATCAGATTGGTTATATCCGCCAACGCATTGATCGGGCGCAGACCGATGGAGGTCAGTGCATTTTGTAACCAGGCTGGTGAGGCCACATTCTTGACGCCGCGGATCACGCGACCGGCAAATACGGGGCATGCCTCGTCCCAGTCGAGCTTGATGTCGACGGGACATGGGAACGTGCCGGGAATACTTTCGATGTCGTGGAGCTTGATCTTGCCAATGCCGGTGGCTGCAAGATCACGGGCAATGCCCCGCACGCCGAGCCAATCCGGGCGGTTGGGGGTGACCTCGAAATCAATCACCGGATCGTCCTGCCCAAGCGCCTCAACCGCCGGCGTGCCGACAGGCCAATCGCCGTCAAGATCGATAATGCCGTCATGATCCTCGCCGAGCTCAAGCTCCTTCGCGGAGCACATCATGCCGTGGCTCTCGATACCGCGAATTTTGCGGGGCTTTTTGTCGAGCGAGAAGTCCAGACCGGGAATATAGGCCCCCAGCGGCGCAAAGACCGCACGCATGCCGGTGCGCGCATTCGGTGCGCCACAAACGATTTGCTTGGTGCCGTCGACGGTCTCGACCGTACAGACACGAAGCTTGTCAGCATCAGGATGCTGCACAGCCTCGGTCACGTAGGCGACGGTGAATTTTCCGAATTTGTCTGCCGGGTTGTCAACGTCCTCAATCTCAAGACCAGCCATGGTCATGGCGTCGCAAATCTCTTCCAGAGTTGCGTCTGTCTCGAGGTGATATTTTAACCAGGATAGCGGGAATTTCATGAGGTATCTCCGGCAGGCATAGAGGACTTAAAACAAATAATTATAGTCGAACCGGTCGAAATGGACTGGTTCGGGTTGCATTGGATCGTTCGAGAATGCTTGTCATACGTCGTCATTGGTCGTCCTCAGAACCCGGTGCGCTGATGCCAAGATCTCCAAACACATCAATTGTCCCGGGTTCGCATTGGTCGACCCGCGACGGCCGAGCATTTTGCGACGTGGCACTCCAGCAGCGATCAAACACTGAGCAATAGCAAATACGTGTTTCCCATCGCGAAAACTCCGTTGTCATTTCGGCGATTTGCGCGGCGCTGACACTGTCCATCGGCATCTGAAAACGAGCCGCCTGAATTGTTTGCCCGGGTGCCATAACGCGGCCCACCATACTGGTCCAGGACCGGTCTCGCGTATCAAGACCCATCCCCTCCAATAGCGCGGCCAGACTGTCCTGCCGCACACCGTTTCGATAGACCTCAACGCTTTCAACAAATGCGGGACCAACGCCGTTGTTAAAAACGTTCACGCCAACCGACAGCTGCCGACCCTCACCTGAAACGAACCCGTCGATCTGCAAGGCAGGAATTACCGCACCGTGCTGCTGAGCCCGCATAACCCGAGACTGATCCCAGGCGACAAAAAGGGCAATGACACTCACAGCCATAGCCGCAAGAGCCGTGATAATTTGAAAGTTACGTCGAAACCAGTTTGCTATCTTATCCATATGACAAACCGCTCCTCTCCGCCGCACGGCAGGCGCCGCCGCCGACCAGGCGAGAGACATGTTCGATATTTGGCGAACCGCCATTTTGTTTATGCATAACGAACAATAGGTTCCACCTCACAAACAGCCGCGTCGCACGATCGATAAGCGCGACCGGTGCGATAACGGAATGATCATCTGATTTGCACCGAACACGCATGCAATCAGCTAAGCCCCGTCGCCATATTGGCTTGCAGAAGGGGGCTGAAACCATAGTGAGCAAGCCATCGCTTGTCGGAATTGAAGAAGTCGCGCAGGTCTGGCGCTCCGTATTTGAGCATGGCGAGGCGGTCGACGCCCATGCCGAAGGCGAAGCCCTGATAGACGTCGGGATCGAGGCCGCAATTGCGAATGACGTTCGGGTGGACCATGCCGCAGCCGAGAATTTCCATCCACTCCGTTCCGGAGCCCACTTTCACGGCCTGACCGACGCGCTCATAGCGCACATCCATCTCCGCCGACGGTTCGGTGAAGGGGAAATGGTGGGGGCGAAAGCGGGCCTCGACCTTGTCGGTCTCGAAGAAGGCGGCGAGGAAATCCAGCAAGGTGCCCTTGAGGTGACCCATATGGGTTTCCTTGTCGATCACCAGACCTTCAACCTGGTGAAACATCGGCGTGTGGGTCTGGTCCCAGTCACAGCGATAGACTCGACCCGGCGCAATGATGCGGATCGGTGGCTCCTCGCTCATCATCGTGCGGATCTGAACCGGCGATGTGTGCGTGCGAAGGACTTTGCGATTGCCGTCGGCATCCGGCTTCATGAAGAACGTGTCCTGGGTATCGCGCGCCGGATGACCTTCCGGGAAGTTGAGCGCTGTGAAGTTATGGAAATCGTCCTCCACGTCAGTGCCCTCGGCAACGGCAAAACCCATATCAGCGAAGATTACCGCCAACTCCTCCATCACCTGTGTGATTGGGTGCAGCGATCCAGTCGGGGTCGGGCGCACTGGAAGGGACACATCGACACGCTCGGAGACCAGCGCTGCATCGAGCGCTGCGCTCTCCAGCGCTTCCTTGCGCGCGGTGATCGCGTCGCCCAACCTTGTTTTCAGGCCATTGAGCGCCGGCCCCATGACTTGGCGCTCTTTAGGGGTCATCTTGCCCAGGCCGCGCATCAAAAGACTCACGGAGCCTTTCTTGCCGATGGCAGCGACACGCACGGCATCCAGGCCGGCCTCATCAGTTGTCGCGCCAATTTGCTCGAGAACGTCGCTTTCCAGCGTGTCCAGATTTGCCGTATCAGTCATGTGTTCGCCCTTGCCAGTTGCGGAAGGTTTAGCGGTTGCCGATTCCTGTGTCGACAGGCCTTGTCGGCCATATTGGCCCCAAAAACGAAAAAGGCCCGCCGGCAGTGTGCCAGCGGGCCTGAATTCGTAAGGCAGAACTGGTTTACGCCAGCGCTGAACGCGCCTGATCAACCAGGGCCTTGAAGGATTCCGGCTCGCGGATTGCGATATCGGAAAGAACCTTGCGGTCAACTTCGATTCCAGCCTTGGTCAGGCCGTTCATGAAGGTGGAATACGTCATGCCATGAAGGCGTGCGCCGGCGTTGATACGCTGGATCCAGAGCGCGCGGAAAACCCGCTTCTTTACGCGCCGGTCGCGGTAAGCGTACTGGCCGGCCTTCTCCACAGCCTGTACGGCGGCGCGGAAGGTGTTTTTGCGACGGCCCCGGAAGCCCTTCGCAGCTTTGATAACTTTTTTGTGTCGGGCGGAATGAGACGGCCCAGATGTCACTCGTGACATGGTATGCTCCTAAACTCGAATTGCCTGTGGCTTAAAGGCCGTTGGGGAGAAACTTCTTGATGATCTTAGCGTCCTGGGGCGACAAAACTGTCGTACCGCGCTTGTTACGGATCTGCTTTTTGGTCCGCTTGATCATACCGTGGCGTTTTCCCGCCTGACCGGACTTCACCAGGCCAGAGGCAGTGAGCTTGAAGCGCTTTTTTGCGCCGCTCTTGGTCTTCATCTTCGACATTTCCATCTCCTTGCATGATCCGGAAACCGGATCGGGTGGGTGTAGCAGCCAGTGGGCATGTCGAAATGGCCCGACAGGCTGGTGTTGGAAGAGCGGGGTTTATACGCGGGCGGAGGGGAAATGCAAGCGCTGTTGGGAGTTGCCGGAAACTTCCCGACCGCGATGCGAGTGCAGCTGCCTGATCACATCGGGCATGCGGGTGGAAATGCCAAACCAGTCAGTGCCAGTCGCGGTTTCACTTGCGCTCGGGTTTGTCGCAAATCCCGCAATCCGTTTTATGATTATGGCCGGTGCGCCCGCGACTCTTCCAATTGTAGATATGGGCGGCTGCCAAAATCGTTACACCCAGAAGTGTCACAGATGTTGCCAATAGGTCTGACAGGAGGTGTGCGGCCCCCAAGATCATAAATGCCAGCCCCAAAACCGCGACCAAAAATACATTTCTGCCGGAGCGGGTGACGCGCATACTCCACCACAATCCACCAAGTGACACTGGAATTGCCGCCGCCAACATCCAGAGATGCAAACCGTGTCCATATCCGAGCGTGTCCGTGAGGCCGGGCACCAGCATCGGAGCGGCAACCGCTGCGACAGGTAGGGTCAGACAATGAATGACACAGAGCACCGAAATACCGACGCCGGCAGCATCCATAGAAGTGAGTTTTTGAGAAATGCGCATGTATTACGGCTTCAGCTAAAGTGCGATTACCGAAACGATATAATATAACATTTCATAAAGTCCAGCGGGCATCTCCACCTGTCGATCCTGGCGCCGAAATTTCCTTGATGAGAAAACCGCATGCGTTGATGCGGCTTTCTCATCAGATCATGATCACACTGACGGGCGTTATTGGAAGTGAAATCCAGTTTCGGAGACACTCAGTCGAGCGGCGCTACCTGCGCTCGCCTGAACGTAAGTGCCGACCCAAATTTGATAAATACCGACATCCGGGTTTTCGAAAACCAAGCCAGGATTGAAATCCCGCCGATCATCGTCACAGGCCCAACTCCCATCGGGTTTCAGAACGACCAGCGTGGTATCAGCTTCCGACAGGACAGACAGGAAAAGCTCTTCGCCGCCCGACTCATATTCCAGCCGCACATCCGGTGCACTGGAGACAAACCCACGACAATAGGAGGCCGACGCATATTCTGCCGCTTGCGGGCCACCGGCCTGCAAATCAACGACATACGGATCATTCTCAAACCCGGGTGACATCACGATGTCACCGAAAATAGCGGGCAAGTCCTGTTCAAGTCCGTTTTGCTGCTCGAACACGCCGCCAAATCCCAATTCAGAAACATGCAGGGCTGAAGGTGCAAATCCACCTGGATTGTAGGTGCCCACCCAAACGAGATAAGTTCCTGAAAGTGGCCGGTCCACCTGAATTCCCGGGTTCAGGCCTTCTGACCCGTCATCATCGCACAGCCAATTTCCGTCGGGACCGTAAACGATGAGCGTGGCGTCAGCGTCAGACGATGCTGATATATAGAGATCCAAACTACCGGCCTCGTAGTCTATTTGGTAGTCAGGTGCGGCCGCCGCGAATCCGCGACATTCCTGGCCGACTGCCTCAAACACATCAACGGGTCCACCGGCCTGCAAGGAGATGGTCATAGGATCAGGATCAAAGCCGGACACTAAATTGCTCCGACCGTATGCCGAAGGCAGACTTGAATCGAGATCGGCAGTCAGGTCTTCAATGCCCGCGAACCCAAGTTCCGAGACATACAGTTCGGCTGGCGATGTTGGGCCGTCATTGAATCGGCCCGCCCAAACGGCGTAGCGCCCGGTTTGTGGGCGCCGTATTCGAAGACCTGGATTGAGGAATCCGGCACTGTCGTCATCACAATGCCACTCGCCATCCGGCGACTTGATTACCAGGGTGGTATCATTTTCTGACTGCATCGAAAAATAGAGCTCATAGGCGTCACTGGCAGAATAGTTGACCCAGACGTCCGGGGCTTCGCTGATGAAGCCCGCACATTGTCCATTCGTCTGCCGAACCGCATCGATATCGCCACCCGCCTGCACATCAATACGCCTCGGGTCTTCGTCAAACCCGGCCGTCAAAATCAGATGCCCGGAATTTGGATTCAGCATCGGATTGGGCGGGCGCGCATACATGTTTTCGTTGGAGAAACCGAGTTCGGAAATATGCAACATCGCCGGCTCAAACCCGACACCGTAACCGACTGCGCCTACCCAAATATTATAAACTCCGGACAGCGGTTCAGAGAAACGGAGGCCTGGATTGACATTCTCTCCGGAGGCGTCGTCATTGCAGTGCCACTGCCCATCTGGCGACCGAACAAGTAGCAGCGCGTCGGCATCTGATGCGGCGGACAAGAATAGCTCATGGTCTTCTGCGGCATAATCCAGATTGAAAGAGGGCTGGTAAGATACCAAGCCGTGACAATTCTCGGCAACTGAAAGCGCCGATTCTGCTCCACCCGCTTGTACGACAATAGAGGTCGGGTCAGATCGGAATCCCGCGGTGAGCTGCATGCTGCCATAGGCGGGAGGGGCATCCGGATCTTGGGCACTGGCCAAGCTGGCAGACAGGCTCATCAAGAGGAGGGCTGTGACAGAAATCCGCGTGTTCATGTTTTCGTTTCCCCGTTTTGGCTGACTCGTATTCAACTGGCTTGAGTGGATGATCGGCTCATCACTTCGCCCACCTCGACAGTAACACCATGATAGCATCGTCCGTCTGGACTATTTGTTACCAGATCTGCGCCGGTTGGCCCGAACCCGGAATCGAACTGTAACACAATCGCACCGACGCGCACCGACCATCTGTTTTGTCCCTAGTCGCTACGACGCGGCTCGGCCCCATTTTGGGTTTCCGTAAAATTCCCCGAAAAATGTAGAATAAGCAGCGCTGCGGCGATCAGAAGCAATGTCATGAAACCCTCCATTCAATACTACGCCCCAGCCCAATTTGGGCGGTGCGCACAACATTGTGCGCAATTGAGCGCAGGAGGATTTCTACATGAGGACGCTGAACCCGGGCTGAACGGGGATGCCTAAAAATCGGCGTGATCACACCGACACCCCTCCCTTCGAGGACGAGGAAGCGATCTCAATCAGCAATTTGTGAGGACCGGAACCGGCCCGCGCAATCAGCGCGGAGCCAGCACCATAACCATTAAGCGACCCTCGAGCTTTGGCTCGAATTCCACTTTAGCAACTTCGTCGAAGTCTGCCTTGACGCGGACCATGATATCCATGCCGCGATCCTGGTGAGCCATTTCACGCCCACGAAAACGCAGTGTGACCTTGACCTTGTCACCGTCGGCAAAAAAGCGATGCATCGCCTTCGTCTTCACCATGTAATCGTGAACGTCGATATTTGGACGCATCTTGATTTCTTTGATGGCGACGGTTTTTTGCTTTTTCCGGGCTTCAGTTTTTTTCTTCTGCTCCTGGAATCTCAGCTTGCCATAGTCGATAATTTTGCAGACGGGCGGATCAGCGTTCGGTGACACTTCAACAAGGTCGAGCCCAGCTTCCGCGGCTGCTTCGAGCGCGGCTTCTGTCGGCATGACACCTTGTTTTTCCCCATTTTCATCGATCAATAGCACCCGGGGTGATCGGATGTCTCGATTGGTGCGCGGACCCTCTTTTTTGGGCGGCTGCGCTGAATGTGGTCTGCGGGCTATGGAAGCTTCTCCCTGGTGGCCAAATGATGAACGCTACTAATCCTCCCACACCGCGTGAGGATCAAGCCCGAATATCGGTAAAATCCATGCATGGGTGCAGAAAGGCGGGCACTATGGTCAATCGATCACAATTTGCAAGCGTCGCCGACCGCGGAAATCAAGCCGGTTCGGCTTTTCGGTCAAAACCACCGGCGAATCGCATCGCTTGCATCGCTTCATCGGGATGCACTTGGGCAAGGGTTGGTGCATGCATCAAAATGACCGGAACGCTTCCCCGGGGCGCAATAAGATCTGGCTTGTCAGCGCCCGGGTATAGAGCCAAAGCTGGCGATCCAGACGCGACCAGCAAATGAAGAAGCGGTGTGTCTTCGCCGAAAACAAATTGGTTTCGTCGTGCCAGGCCCGCCAATTGGGTCAACTTTGCCTTACCGGTAATGTCTCGCGCCGACGGGCAGACATGGGCGACATATTTGCCGACATCTCGCGCATCCGGCCCCCCTACAAGAGCGGGGGTGATTCCCAATTCGAGAAGCTGATGTGCGAGCCCGGCCCACCGCTCCTTCGGCCATCGCAAGGCTGGCTTGACGTCATCACCTGCTGGAGCGAGGAGGGCAAACGGCCCGTTTAGCCCGAAATATTCTGGATCGAGCATTCGTGACTTTTTGACCAGAAAATCGACCCATGTGGCATCGGGAGCCGGGGCTGCGCCGAGTGGGTAAAATGTCTCGCCATACCCCGCCAATTCACCCATTTTTCCCGCGATCGCATCCACGGGGTGTGCCTCAACTTTGGGATCAACAACGACTTCAAGCCAGTCACACTTTGAAAATCGAAACAGCCCCTTGATCTTGCGAGAGCTGGCGTCTCCGACCAGATCATACACCCGAACAGGCTTGTTCAGCTTGATGCGTTTGTCACGCAATCCCATCAAAGGGCGACTATCGGGTTTGCCGTCAATCTCAACCGAATTGAAGTACGGACAATGCTTCAAAAACGCCTCAAACTCCGGCGTTGTCAGCAACACTATTCGATCCCGTTTATGGATTTCTCGAATAGATTTGGCCGAACCGAGCATGCGGACTGTCGACGTCAAATCGCCCCAATGGAGCACATAAACAATATTTCGTTGCGGTTCGTTCATAACACTCAGTCTAGAATCTCTTTGTAGACGCGCAAGGTCGCTGCTTGCAGGGCCTGTGCCGAAAACAGCTCGCGCGTGCGTTTTGCCGCCAGTTCACCCATCAAATCGCGCTGCTCCGCGGACAATGACATTGCTTCGATGATTGCTTCTGCCAATAAATTGCTCTCACCTGGCACAACTCTCCATCCCGTTTTTCCAACCACCACGACCTCGCGCGCCCCCCCGTGATCAGCAGCGATCACCGGAAGTCCCATGGCCCCGGCTTCTGCCGCGGTGCGCCCAAACGCTTCGGGTTCGACCGATGGTGTCATGACGAAATCAGCCAGTGCGTAGGCTGCCGGCATATCGCTGCAATGCCCGACAACACGCACATCCTGCTTCAAATCATATTGCTCTATCAGAGCATCCATCTCATCAATATAAGCTGTGCGTCCCTGTGCGTCGCCTGCAAAAATGGTCAAGGGAAGCGGATTTTGCGATTGCTTCATTCGGCCGAGAGCATGAAGCGCTTCGCGCTGCCCTTTCCAAGCCGTCAATCGGCCAGGAAACAAAGCGATTAGGCGTTGCGTCTCGGCCTCAATTTGCCAGGACTGGGCGAGACGCGTCACGCGGCTATTATCAATATTTTTGGGATCGAAGGCATCCAAGTCCACGCCCCGAGGAATGACCGTAATTCGATTTCGGGCCGCCGGATGATGTGTCTCAATATGCGTGCCAATGAATTTTGAGTTGGCAATGACGCGCTCACCACTCGCCATGATCGAATTGTAAAATCGCTTCAATGACGAACGCGCATTATAGGTACCATGATATGTCGTCACCCAGTGGCAAGATGTGCGATCACAAGCCCATTTCGCGCTCCAGGCCGGTGCACGCGAGCGCGCATGGACAAGATCAACATTCTCGGAGCGTATGATTTTCGCCAGACTGGCGACATTTTTCCAAGCCTGCCAAGGATTTTTTGTCGACATCGGAAGCCGGTGCAATTCGCCGCCCAGCTCCGCCAGTTCAACCTCCAAGCGTCCACCCTCACTGGCCACGAGTGCCCGACCGCCAGCAGCCACAATCGCGGCAGCGACTTCCAGTGTGGTCCGCTCTGCGCCTCCGGCTTCAAGTTGTGGAATGACTTGCAATATAATCATACGGCGCAGTGTGACTCCGGGAAAGATTTCGTTGCTGTTCTTCCACAAGCCGGCAGGGCTGACAACAAGATCACGTCAATTATCCGCCGTCACATTCCGACAGATACAGTGAGGCGATTTGGCAATTGGTATGTGTTAGCTGCAGAGGCTCATCACGCGGTAAGCTGGAATGATCGCCATGCCCATCTTGTTGTTTGAAAAAGATCGCTACTTAATCACTGACAATCCCGAAGCATTCGATGTAAGGGCGGCTCACAAATTGCTGAGCGGATCTTATTGGTCACCCGGCATACCGCTAGAAACAGTCCGACAGGCGGCGGCGAATTCGTGGACGTTTTGCCTTCTATCACCCGGCGGCGACTTTGCGGGGATGGCTCGATTCATTACCGATTATGCGAGTTTCGCGTATCTGGCCGATGTCATCATTTCACCGGAACACCGGGGCAAGGGCCTCGGCGTGTGGATGATGCAAGTGATGCATGACTTGCCACAAATCAAGGCGTGCCGCCGGCTAATGCTGATGACGGGCGATGCGCATGATTTATACGCTCGGCTGGGATATCAAGCCATGGCTCACCCGGAATTGGCCATGGAGATTCATCGACCGAATCTCTACACGCGCGACATACTGGAGTAGTTGAGCCTGGGTGCGGGAATTTCTGCGCTTGTAATATATCTGCCATGAATTCTCCGCATTAACCGGTACAAAGACACCCGATACTCACCGCCCCTCTCCCTCGACCGTTCCAGGATAATTCATGCGCTTTTCCGTCGCCGCCCTTCTCCTTGCTTTGCTTCCCACGCCTGCTTTGGCGCAATCGGAAGCGGCCCGCCTGGAAAGCGCGCGGTACCAGGCCTGTTTGCGCCAAGTTGAGGTGTCGCCACAGGACGCGCTTGAAGAAGCACAAACCTGGCGCATGCAGGCAGGGGGATGGCCGGCTCTACATTGTGAGGCCCGCGCACTGTCCGTTCAGGGGGATAAATCGGATGCTGCCCGTCAGATGGAAAACCTTATCGCCCTTCCTGGCCTGACCCTCGAATCGGCCAGTGTTCGCAGTGATTTGATTATTGAAGCCAGTGAGACCCTGATTGCGAATGGCACACCCGGAACAGCCCGTATGATGCTAGAGGCCGGGCTCGCTGACATGCCAGAGAGTTTTGATTTATTAGTCGCTCATGCGGCTGTACTAACTCTGCTTCAAGACTGGCCTGTTCTGAAAATTACTTCGCAATCGATACTCGGCGTCAAACCCAATGTCGCCGCTGGCTGGCATTACCGGGCACTTGCACGATTGTCGCTGGGCGACCTGGAGACGGCGGCCTCAGACATTCGTCAGGCGCAAATTCTGGCGCCTGAGGATATTGAGGTTTTGCTACTTCGCGGCCGCATTCTTGATGCCCAGCGAACCATTCGAAGCTGAACAAAGGCTTTGTAAATCGAGGCTCAACCGGTGCCATTAGCCGACGATATTGCGATTTGATCCGGCCACCACTTCGCTCAAGACCACCCGATTGCGTCCGTTTGCCTTCGCCGCATACAAGGCCTCGTCGGAGTCCTGCAACAAGCTTTCTGGCGTATCGAGCCCTTCCGCACACCGAACCGCTGTTACGCCGAGGCTGGCTGTTACCGGCACAGGGACGCCATCATCTGTCTTGACCAACATCGCCTCAACCCTCGCGCGGATTCGCTCAGCGGTCTCGGCCGCGGCGTCCAGATCCGCATCATGCACGACAACCGCAAATTCTTCGCCGCCCAATCGGCCGAGCATGTCGCAATCGCGCAAACATTTTTGGATCGCCGCGACCGTATCGATCAAGACACGATCCCCAACCGCATGGCCGTGTGTGTCATTGACCTGCTTGAAATGATCGAGGTCCAGCATAATAACCGATGCGGGGATTTGATGTCTGCGGGACCGGTCGGTCGCTAATTCTAAGAATTGCATGAACGCCCGACGATTGGCGGTGCCGGTCAGCGCGTCTGTTTCGGCCAGTCGCCGAAATTGCTTTTGCATCCTCACCAGCCGAGATGCGGCCCGCAATCGCGCGCGCAACTCCGTCATATTGACCGGCTTTCGGATAAAATCATCCGCGCCTGCATCCAGCGATTCCTCGAGGCGGCGCTCCTGTCCCGATGCCGTTATCACAATCGTGTAAATCGATTCCGTGTCCGGATTGGACTTGAGCGACCAACAGGCTTCTAGACCATTCACTTCGCCAACCTCGATCCCCGTCAAAAAAATGTCAGCCGGCATCAAATGGAGAATTGAGAGCGCGTCCTTGGCATTAGTAGCGGTCTGAACAGAATACCCGGCCTCTTCAATGGCCGTCGACAGAATGCGTAATTGAACCTGGCTGCTTTCACATATCATCACGGAAATTTTGGATCCGTAGGACGAATGCTCGCCGATTTCAGACAACCCGGTCATGATCGAAACTACACCAAATTCTCGCGCCAGACTTGCTCGCCCCCCGAACAAGATCAAACCCGCCTTTTCGAGACAGGCGGTCCGTAGAGCGCGTAAAAGATAACATCGTCTCAACTCCCTCAAGGGGCATCGACACTCAGCCGGTCGCTCCCCGCCACTCAGCACAGACATCACTGTCTGTTTCCTCCGCCAGACGACGGGCAGACAGGCTGGAAAATTCCTCGGGAGACAATTGTTGTAGCGCCCAAACAGCCATGCCACGGACCAGGGCAGATTCGTCGTCCAAGCGCATTCGCACCACGGGAAGCAAAGACAGATCGTCGGAATTACCGATCGCAATCAAAACATTCCTGACAAACCTATCACGACCGATTCTCTTGATCGGCGACGCCGTAAACACTTGTCGAAATCCTGCGTCATCGAGCTCCGCCAGATCGGCGAGCAATGGACCGCGCAACTCTGGACGGGGATGAAAAGCCACTTCCGCTGTCTTTGTCGCAAACTTGTTCCACGGACAGACGGCCAGGCAATCATCGCAGCCATAAATGCGATTGCCCATGGGCCGGCGAAATTCTCGCGCGATTGGCCCTTTGTGTTCAATCGTCAGGTAGGAAATGCACTTTGCAGCATCGATGCGATAGGGCTCGGGAAACGCCTTTGTTGGGCAAATGTCGAGGCAGGCTGTGCACGATCCACAATGATCGATCTCCGAGGCGTCCGGCTCGAGACTGGCTGTGGTCAGCATCACGCCGAGAAAGAGCCACGATCCATGTTCGCGGCTAACCAAGTTGGTGTGCTTGCCTTGCCAGCCCATGCCCGCCTTGGCAGCCAATGGCTTTTCCATCAAAGGCGCCGTGTCGACAAACACCTTCACACCCTCACCCGTCTGCTGGGCGAACTCTCGCGCCAGGCGTTTGAGGCGCTTTTTCATCAGGTCATGGTAGTCAGCGTTTCGCGCATACACCGATATATTTGCATTTGACCTGTGATTAAGTGACTCAAGCGGGTCGTCGTCGGGCCCGTAATTGAGCGCGACCACGACCGCAGATCGGGCATCCTCCCACATGGCGGTCGGATGCTTTCTGCGCTCCAGCGTATCCTGCATCCACACCATGGTGGCGTGCTGCTTGTCGGCAACAAACTGGGCCAGCCGCTCGCCCGCCTCCCACGCCTCATCAGCCCGGCAAATTCGAGCGTCGGTAAACCCGAGACTCAGCGCATGAGCGGCGAGATCGGGTTGAGCCACGATTCAGAGCTGTCCTGCGAGGTCTGTGCGGTAAACCTGCAAGGCCTCCCGTTCGGATTCGTACACACCAATTTCATTCAAGAAAATTCCAATTGCCTCGGTATCTGCTCCATCGAGTCGTACGGGCGCCGTGGTCTGGATCGCACTCCCGCGCAACTCCACTTCGAGGCTGAGAGGGTAGCTATCGACGAGGCGCTGCACGACGCCCAATATCCGTTGATCTTCTTCCGATGCTATCGGTTGAGATACGAGCTGCACGCGGGTAGAGCGATAACGCAGACGGGCCTCCTCCAAAGCCTCTTCCAGTGCGCGCTGCCGCGTCCGGAAAAAACGAGTCGTATTGCGTACATGATGCTGCGATTGCTCCGCTCCAAGCGCCTGTCTCGCAATCTCAAAAACCATAATTGTCGACGCCATATTTTCGTTCGTGGCGGCCAATAAGAATGTCTGTGG
Source organism: Maricaulis sp. (assembly GCA_029251785.1). GTDB lineage: Bacteria > Pseudomonadota > Alphaproteobacteria > Caulobacterales > Maricaulaceae > Maricaulis. Next base: position 16,997 of record JAQXCQ010000056.1, read on the forward strand.
ATGAGATTGGTCACCCGTCTCAATCGCAATCTCATTGGTGCGGATCAAAGAGACATAATATTGTTGCAGAACGCTAAAACGGGACGCCGTCAACAGATTTGCGTCTACGGGGTCTCCGCTAATCGCGCGCTGAGTGGCCGCTTCGGTCATCGTCAGAAACTCGCCGATAGAGTCCATCGTGCTGGCGATATTGACGACCATTCCAGACACGCTTTCGGCGTTTTCTTCCGGAAATTGCGCGGGTCCGGCGGACAGCTCATCTCGAATCCCCCCCATCCGGAGCAATTCAGCGTCTACCTGAGTGCGCCAGTCAATGAGGTAACCTGTCGCCGCAGCCGCATCGATTTGACCTTGTTCGTAGGCGGTAGCGATATTATCGGCCTGATTGGCTGCACTCATCAAACCGACGACCTCCTGATTGAAGGTCGATACGCGTGACGACCAATCAATATAGGCTCGCACTTCTGTCATTTCGTCTTGGGCGCTCGCCGGGGCGATACTCAGCCACATAAACAAAACCAATACCAATGCACGCATAACTCTTTCCCCTAAAAATCCAGATCAGCATAATGGCCCGAAGGTGGTGTCCCCGGCAACCGGTCAGCCAGAACACTTCGAAACGCCGGTCGACATTTGACCCGCTGATACCAATGTTTGACCACGTCATAGTCATCCCAGGGAACTTCGCCTAGATAATCCACGCATGACAAATGAGCCGCTGCAACGATATCGGCCAAGGTGTATCTGGGGCCCGCCAAACCGTCACGCGTCTCCAGCAACCAGGCAATGTGATCGAGATGCCAACGCAGATGATCTTTGCCCATTCTCAGCATGGCCGGATCAGGAGACCCAAGACCCTGGGCCACTTTTTCCAACTTCTCGTGCAAGATGTAGGCATTGACCTCGCCATCATATTTGCGGTCAAACCAATCCATGACCCGGCGCGCTTCGGCTCGTTCCGCGGGACCTCCTGGCAGGAGGCATGGTGTCGGGGATGTTTCTTCAAGATATTCCAGTATCGGCCGCGCTTCAGCAATCACACGCGGTGTGCCCGTCGTCTTATCCACCAAAACAGGCGTGTTGCCCGCCGGATTGAGCGCCTGCAATTTTGCCGCTTGCTCCCATGGGGCCTCGCTCTGAAGCGTATGCTTCAACGATTTTTCATCAAGGACCAGACGGGCCTGTCGTGAAAATGGGTCAAGAGGCCAATGATGCAGGACGCGCATGTATCGACGCTAAGCCTTTTCGGCCGGGCTGCTAGCCGGTTTTTGGGTCATCGGAACCGCCTCCGAAAAAAGGAACACCATGCGATTCCGCCACACCATGTGGGTCAGCATGAATGAGGATATCAGCCGCGGGATATTCGGACAGCACACGACGCTCGCACTCGACCATGATCGTATGGGCTTCCGCCAGAGTTAGCTCCGGCGCGAGGTCGAGGTGAAATTGGATATGAACAAGCGGTCCTGAAGCCCGCGTTCTGAGTTGGTGGACATCGATAACCCGTGCGTCCGCTTCTGCCAGTTCCAGTATTTTATGGCGCTGCTCATCCGGCAATTCGTGGTCCATCAGCTGATTGAGAGCGCTTTTCGCGACACCCCAAGCCGTTACCGCCAACCAAACGGCGATTCCGATGGCAACGACACCGTCAAACCAAACGAGATCAAACAGGGTGGAGCCGGCGATGCCGATTATGACAGCAATATTGGCCGCCAGATCTGAGATGTAATGCGCACGATCGCCTTCGACAGCCACGGACCCGGTCTGTTTCAGTGCGCGTGTTTGGATAAAAAGCAAAATCAGCGTGAGACCAATTGAAAGCCCCATCACGCCAATTGCCATGCCACTCGCCCTAATCACAACAGGGTTCAGGACATGGTCTATACCTTCGCGCAAGAGCAAGGCGGCTGAGGCCGCGACAATGACCGCCTGCATAACGCTGGAAAACGCCTCAGCTTTGCCGTGGCCAAACCGGTGCTCGTCATCCGCTGGCTCCGCCGCATACCTCACGGCAAAGAACACCGTCAAAGATGCCGTTAGGTCCAATGCGCTATCGACGAGAGAGGCGAGAAGCGACACCGACCCAGACTGTGTCCAAACAAAGGTTTTGCTCAGCGTCAAAATAACCGCGACCGCGACGGCCAAAGCGGTCACCCGTCCGGTGATTTTTTTTGCCGCCTCAGGAGAGAGACGGCCGACTTGAGATGAATTGGTGTCTTCTGCTGAAGTATCGTGAGGCATAAAGGGTTTCCCTGACCCCGTGGTCGCTTTCGTTTTACGGCGGCACAGGAAGCGGGGTCAATGGCAGCGTGCGTCGAAACTGCACACCCACCCTGTTAACAAAGTTATTGTATGAACCGGTTTCTGGCTATCGTTGGCGAAGCGCGCGAGGGTAGTCGCGCAGCGAATAGAAAACACAACATGCCTCTCATTCAGCTTCTGACACTGGCCCTGATACAGGGCATCACGGAATTTCTTCCGATCAGCTCTTCCGCCCACCTTATTTTGACGCCCGACATGCTGGGAACGGATGATCAGGGCCCGTTTGTCGACGTGATGGCCCATGGGGGCACATTGCTCGCTGTGCTGGTCTATTTTCGGCGCGACGTTCAAGAGATTTGCATGGGTATTTGGGCCTCGCGAACAGGTCAGTTGAATCAGGGAAGCCGAATGGCGTTGTTGATCGCCACGTCCCTGCCCCCAATCGTCCTTGTTGGCGGCCTGTTATACACCTTTGAACTTCTTGACTATTTACGATCACCTCTCGTGATCGCGATTGCCACTCTGGTATTCGCCCTGCCGCTTTGGCTCGCTGACAAATATGGCGGAGACCGCAATACGCTTGATTCCCTGAGCTGGAAGCACGCCTTCTACATTGGTGTCGCGCAGGCCTTCGCGCTTATCCCGGGCGCATCGCGCTCTGGCACCACGATGACCGCCGCGCGCATGTTGGGTATGGGGCGTGTTGAAAGCGCCCGATTTTCCATGCTGATGGCTGTCCCGGTCATTTCGGCGTTTGCCATGCTTTCGGTTCTGGAACTGATCAATGGATCCGCAGCCGGTGCAAGCATGCGCGACGGCTTCATTGTCGCAGCCCTGTCATTTTTGACCGCCTGGGGCGTCATTGCGGTGCTAATGAAACTTGTCGCCCGGATCGGCTTTCTGCCGTTCGTGCTTTACCGACTGGTGCTCGGAACTGGCCTGATTGTCTACCTGGTCCTCTCGGCAGAGGTTTCGTGAAATTGGCCATATCGGCGATAGCAGTGCAAATAGGTCGGAACGATCGCCTCGACGGTTTCCGGTGTGATACCCAAATCGGATAAGCCTTTGGCGGACGGTGAGACCACGTTATCCAGTTTCAATTGGGTCAGCTGATCGCGCGTGAGTATGGGCTCAACAAACGGAAGAGCTGCTGATATTTCGCCGAACAATCCGATCACATGACCCAAAGCATAGGGCAGCGGCGCAAGGAAACGCGGACGGTCAATCGTTTCCAGAATGAAACGCATCAATTGTTCGAATGTATAGGTTCCAGCGCCACCAAGCTCGAAGGTTTCCCCGGCTGTTTCCGGGCTTTCAAAACAGGCCAGTACGGCTTTGGCTACATCCCCCGCAAAGACGGGTTGCAGACGATTCTTGCCGCCTCCAAACAACGGCAAAACCGGCATATAGCGAGCCATCGACGCGAAGCGATTAAAGAAGCCGTCATCTGTTCCGAAAATGATTGAAGGCCGCAGGATCGTTGTCGAATTCAGAGCGTTCCGGGCACTTTCCTCGCCCTCCGCCTTGGATCGCGCATATCGTGACGGGCTTTCCGCATCTGCACCAATCGCCGAGAAATGCACAAGGCGCTCAATTCCGGAATCGGCAGCAGCCTTCGCGACCGTCTTGGCCCCAAGCGCATGCAATCGGGTGAAAGTTTGACGCCCTCCCTCATTGAGGACCCCCACCAGATTTACAACTCCGGCTGCACCAGCGATTGCGCGTTCGACCGAGTTTTTCACCCGGATATTGGCTTGGACCAGCTGTACCTGTCCCACTACACCCATCACGCGCAGGTCCTGCGCTAGGTGCGGGCGTCGTGTGGCGACACGCACGCGATAGCCGGCTTTCGCCAAAGCCCGGACCACGTGACGACCGACAAAGCCGGAGCCTCCGAAAACTGTAATGATCTCGTCGCGAAGCATGGTGCTGGTTTCCTGCGATGGGGGGCCTCATAAGACCCCGAATAACGAACCCATCAGCGAAAGCGTCAAAATTAAACGCCGAATGAGTGGCCGAATTGATGGGCCAAAAAACTTATCTATTCGCGGTAAACCAAAATTCAGGCCGCCTGTCTATGCCTTGGCCACGGCGTGAACAGGAAAGGGTGCTTTTGCGCGCTGAAATATCGACTTTTAAAAATTGGCGGCAAACACCTGCACTCCCACTGACGTTTGCGTTGACACCACGCCCTACCCCCTCTACCTACCCGCTTCCACACCTGCCCAGGTGGCGGAATTGGTAGACGCGCTGGCTTCAGGTGCCAGTGGCCGCAAGGCCGTGGAAGTTCGAGTCTTCTCCTGGGCACCAA
>JAQXCQ010000074.1 GCA_029251785.1 Maricaulis sp.
GCGGGACAGGGCCTGGGTGAAGACGGCCTCGGCCTCGATGTAATTGGCCGACTGATAGTGCGCCTCGCCCAGCTTGACGTAATCATTGCCGGCACCGGTCATCGTCGCGACACGGTGCAATACGGGCAGCGCCCGCTCCCACTCGCGGGCACCGCGCCAGAATTGCGCCAGTGCGGTGTAATTGGCCGGTGTCTGTTCGATCCGGCCGGCATTCAGCGCACGCTCTACAATGCTGGCGGCGCGGTAGGGGTAATCGTAATAGCTGTAATATTGCGCCAGCCGCATCAGCTCGTCGGACTGGGTCAGCATGCCCTCGACATACATGATCGTATTGACCTCAAAGGCGCGCCGTTCCTGCCCGTCCCGGGCCAGCATCGCCGCCCAACTGGACCAATAGCGCTTTTCCTGCGGCCATAAATCGACCATCCGCTCTGTTGTGGCGAGCTGTTCGTTCTCCATCTCCAGGCTCTGAAGGAAATACAAAAGCAGGCTGTAATGGCGCTCCTCGGGCTGCTCGGCCAGTTCAATCGTCTGGCGGGCATAGATCAGGCCGGGCGGGTAGTCCTCGATCTGCGCATAGGCCGTGGCCAGACGCATTGACAGGTCCGGACTGATCTCGACACCCAGGGCAATCGCCGACTCGATCAGATTGATGCCGGCCCGCATCTCGCCCGTCACCATCAGCAATTGGCCGGTATTGATGCGCAGCGTATTGCTCTGCTCCAGGCTCAGCGCATTGATCGAAATGGCGCTGCGCCAGTCCGAGATCGCGGCGGTGATATTGTCGGTCTCATACAGAGCCCGCCCACGCTGCAGCAATATCGTGGCACGCTCAAACGCGCTCAGGCGTGGGCGGTCCAGCAGCTCGGTATAGCCTGCCACAGCCAACGCCCACGCGCCGTCATTTTCCTGTTCAAGAATGTCCAGCATGGCCTGCCCGATGCGCAGGCTGAAAGTGTGGTCGATATCGCGCTCAACACCGGAAACATCCTGGGCCGGTCGTTCGGCCTCCTGGGCCGTTGCGGTGCCCGCGCTAATAAATCCGGTGGCCACAATGGCGGCAGCGATAAGGCCGGCCCGGCGGGGTCTGGATTTGAAGTTTTGCTTAGTCGTGATTGAAGCGGCCCGTCCGATCATTGGATCGACGGCTTGTTGGTCTTCCCTCGTCATGTGCACCTCCCAGCGTGCGGCGCGGCTCCCCAGCCCGTGCATGCGCCTGAGATGACGATGTTGTAATGCGGTGACGAAAATGCGGCACGTCTGGGTTGAAGTTATGACGATTACTATGAGCGGTGTTCACTTGTGTCGACACGCGCAGCGCCCACGCTTGCCTGACAACGAAAAACGCCCCGGTCGATGACCGGGGCGTTTTCTTCACTCGACGTTCGTGCGCCTATTCAGCGTCCGCGTCGATGCTCTCATCCGCGGAAGCGGAAAGCAGACGTTCAGTTTCCGCCTCTTCCGGTGTCTGGCCAAAGACATTGTAGAAGTCCTCACAACGCTCAGGCACTTCGACCACAATACGGCCTTCCTCATTCACATCACCCACCAGACGCGCAATCGTCATGCGGTCTTCAATGGTAAAGCGACACTCGTCACGAACCACCTGGATACGACGCTCTGCATTGGTCGCATCGCGCCGGATTTCACCCTCAACGAAGGAGATCCAGCCATTGGCAGTCCGACGCGAGTAAGGATAGCGCGCGCCTTCACGGAAGGCGGCCAGGGCAGACTGACGTCGACCCAGCTGATGACGCACATTACCCAGAAGCGTCCACGCATCGCCCTGACGGGCAAGACCACCCCGGTCCAGCGCATCCTGGAAAGCAGTTTCGGCTTCAGCAAGCTGACGCTCATTCCAAAGCGCTTCAGCAAGCTTGAGATAGTCGTCGCCATCGCCAGTCACCTGGGCAACCTGACGCAGGATCGGAATGGCGCGTTCCCATTCGCGGGCCTGACGCCACATATTCGCGAGATTGCTCAAATTACGCTGTGTGCGCTCGATACGACCAGCATTCAGCTCGCGCTCAAACATCGCCGCACCGCGATAAGGGTATTCATAGAAGCTGTAATACTGAGCCACACGAACCAATTCCTGGCTCTCGGTCAGCATGCCGTTCACATACATGATCTTATTGGCTTCAAACGCGTCTTCTTCACGACCCGTCATGGCCAGCAGGGCCGTGTAGGTTGTCCAATTGCGCTTCTCGGTTGGCCAGATGCGGACCATTTCCTCAACAACGCGCATTTGTCCCGGCAGATTTTCCAATTGCTGGTAATAGAACAGCATCAGCGAGTAATCGCCACGCTGTTTGTTTTCCGTACCTGCATAGGCAATCTCGGCGTATTCCAGACCTTCACGATAGCGCTCAGCCTGGGCATATGCCTGGGCCAGCATCTTCGCCAGACGTGGCGTCAAGACTTCAGGGCCGCCCTCGCGAATTGCAAGCTGGAAGATATCGATACCCTGAGCATACTGGCCTTCAGTAATATACAACTGACCAATATTCATGCGCATGCTGACGATTTCACTTGGCAACATCGCGCCCGTGGCAATCGCGGCGTTCCAATCGGTGATCGCCTGCTGCACATTTTCCATCTCGTAATAGCCGCGACCGCGCATTTGCAGCGAGATCGAACGTTCGTACGGATTGATGCTAGATTCAGCGAGCGCCCGGTTCAGCGTCGCGATGGATTCGCTAAACAAACCCTCGCCCTGCATCGTCTGGGCTTCCAGCACGATCTCACCGATGCGCGCTGAGAATACGCGTTCCACCGCGTTTTCCGCCTGTTCCTCCTCGGAGGGGCGATCGCGACGACTTCTCTGCGCGTCGGCATCGCCGATAAACACAGCCGTCATGGACGCGGCAAGGACCAGCGCTGTCGCACCCTTGGCCCAATGGCTCGAGGACCATTTGCTCAAATCGAAACCGTTGAAACGGATCATCGAAAGCTCCTTCATACCAGCCCCCTCACCCAAAGGCCGGAAAAAATCTCTGTTTCACATCGCAATGCCCAGACGGCGTACGACGGGATTGAAATGTGAAGGGGGCGGATCACAAACCCAGGACCCACCCCGACACGTTAGTCTTCGGCCAGGCGGAAGACGAGATTCGTCTGAACGCCGTACCGTGGAACGGCCACACCGTTTTCCATCTTCGGATTATACCGCCAGCGCTGGACCGCCCGGATCGACGCACGCTCAAACAGAGAGCTGGCGCAGTTCAGGACACGAACATTGGTTGGCGAACCTTCCGCGGTCACATCAAACTCCATCAGACAATCGCCTGACAGGCCACGCTCAAGTGCGCGTGGTGGGTATTGCGGTTCAATGCGGACCAGGGGCTGAGCATCACGGTCAGAGACCGAAAAGTTCACATTATCCGCCCCAAGGCTTGGTGAATCGAACGCGGGAATGGACCCCATCAGATCACCCAGACTTTCGGTTGGCTGCTCGGCAGCCGCCCGTTCAATCTGTGGCGGTGGAGGCGGTGGATCGATCTGGTCAACATCATCGATATTGACCTCACGACGTCGCGCATCCACTTCGGCGACATCTTCGGCGATCGAGATATTGAGCGCGTCTTGCTCTTCCTCGATGACCACTGCGTCCGGGATGATGAGATAACGCATCATCAAGAACAGTCCCAACGTAATGGCCCCAGCAATCGGAACACCGATCAAAAGGCGTACATAATTACCCATTTATCAGCTCCCTATGGCTGGAACGTAGATATTTTCACATCCACATCCATCTCGGTCAAAAGTTCCTGAACATCGAGAATAACCCCGATATCCGCGTCCTCGTCACCCTGGATCATCGCCTTGCCCTTCGGGTTTTCCTGAAGGAGCTGCTCGATGACACCGCGCAATTCTACCATCTGGTAGACCCGGCGGTTGACCCAGATTTCGCTCTCCGCGGAAACACCAATCAGCATGGAAGGATTTTGATCTTCCTCAGTAATGGCGTCAGGTCTGAAAATTGTCGTTCCCGGCTCCTTGATGAAGACGGAGGTGACAATGAAGAAGATGAGAAGAATGAAAACAACGTCCAACATGGGCGTCATATCCAGTTCTACGTCCTCTCCTCCACTACTTACTCGGCTGCCTCGGCGTGCCATATCAGCCTCCCTTACCCACCATTTCCATCATCGCGACTTAGCGATACAGGAACTTCATTGGCTTTCATTTCGTCCCAAATCTGAACGATAACGCCGTGACTGGCTTCATCGCTGACAGTAATCAGAACAGGGCTGCTAGGTGCCTCGGCACGATAGCGATTGACGGCCGACAACACACGATCAACATCAGAGCGGACCTGGTTGACGAAGACATTATCTTCCTCATCAACCTGGACCAGGATGACTGTGGCATCGGGTGGAGGCGGCGGACATTCATCACCACAATCAGGTGGCGGACGCATATCCAGGCCTTCTTCCGATAGGAAAGTCGCGGTAACGATGAAGAAGATCAGCAGAATGAACACGATGTCGAGCATCGGCGTCATGTTCACTTCGGCCTGGTCCTCATCGTGGCGTGTACGACGTCTCATTATACAGCCCCCTCACCGACTTCCAGACTGTCCGCTAGGCCTGCCGTACGGCGTTTGGCCAAGAGTTCGATCTGGTTGGCAAGGATCAGTCCCGAAAGGGACGCCACCATACCGGCCATCGTCGGGATCGTCGCACGTGACACACCAGCCGACATGGCCTGCGCATCCGACGATCCGGAAATTGCCATTACGTCAAACACAGTGACCATGCCGGTCACGGTACCCAACAAACCAAACAGCGGTGCAATGGCAACAAGCGTCTTAATAAGTTCGACGTTTTGTTGTGCACGCTGATTGACCTCCGAGATGAGTTGGTCGCGGATCGCATGAGCATACCAAGACTGCTTGTCTGCTCGCGATCCCCATTCCTGCTTCACCCGTTTCGACTGCCCATCAAAGGCAAAGTAGAAATAGGCGAAACGCTCGAGAATGAAGGCCCACATTACAAATGTGGTTCCCATGATGAGCACCAGAATGGGGCCCCCACGCTCAAGAAACTCCTGAAGGTCGGCATTTATGGAAAGAATATCCATAATTAATCCTCCCGTTCAGCTCCTAGGAACGCTCTTCAGCGTGACGTGCAACCATGCCTGCGGCTTGCTCTTCGAGCACCTGCTGGACACCACGGGCAAAGCTTTGCGCAAAGCTGTGGATGAACAGGAGCGGAATAGCGGCCACGAGACCGAGAACGGTTGTCATCAGAGCTTCAGAGATACCACCGGCCATAACCTTCGGATCGCCTGTACCAAACAGGGTGATCATGGTGAAGGTCTTGATCATACCGGTAACTGTACCGAGCAGACCCAGCAGAGGTGCGATACCCGCGCCAAGCTTGAGGAAGTTGAGACCAAATTCGAGCTTCGGCGTTTCCTTGAGGATCGCTTCGTCGAGCTTGAGCTCCATGATTTCCACGTCTTTGTCCTTGGCACCTTCATAGGCCAGCATCACGCGGCCGAGAGGGTTGGATTTGGACGCCTTGGACTTGCGCTTCTGACCGTTCACAGCAGCCTGAGTACCCAGCAGTGTGAAGATACGGAAGATACCAAAGGATCCGGCCAGGGCCAGGAGACCCAGGATAACCATACCAACAATACCGCCCTGCTCGAGGCGCTGCTCAAGATTTGGAACATCCTTATAGATGTCCAGAAGCGGTCCACGGGACGGATCAACAACACCCATCACGATCTCACCGGCATCTGCACCATAAAGAGCAGAGGCGCCACCGAGATAGTTGGCAGGCGGCTGAACAGCCATGTCAGACAGGGACCAGTCACGCGTTGTGTCGTCCTGTACCCAGAGCGAGAAACGCTGGTTGTTATTGTGGCTTGAGAAGGACAGGAACGGTCCAACACGAGTCACAGGAACCATCGCACCTTCGGCCAGGCCGGAAACACGTGCATTATAGGTAACAACTTGCTGCTGCTGGATCATTTCCTCGATCGTGCGACGCCAGATGAAATCAAGCTCCTCACGGGTCGGCAGCACTTCACTGCTGGCCAGGGCTTCCAGGGCGTCTGCACGACCCGGGAACTGACTGGAAATGACGGACGCAGAAATTGTTGCAGCCACTTCGCCGGCGGTCTGACGAGCCTCACCGAACAGCTCACCAAACGCACCCTGGCGCTCGTTGAGAATGGCGGCGGATTCGTCAATGGCGATCTGGTTGTCTTCAAACTGTGCCGTCAAGACATCAGCCGTCCGCTCCAGATTGCGCAGTTCAGCGCGCGCATTTGTCAGCAATGTCTGCTGGCGATTGCGGTTGGCCTGGAACTCTTCCAGACGCTGCTGGTTTTCCTGGCTGGCTTCGCGCGTATCCTGACGGACACGGTTGAGCAGCTCACTCAGGGATCCGGCGGGCTCTGTCTGAGCCACTGAACCGGCGGTGAATGCCACGCCCATCGTAACGGCGGCGGCGATCATTTTAACTGTATTTTTCATCGCTTAACTCTCCGATCCAACCGTTATCGCGCGTCTGTCGGGCCTGGCAATGGAGCCAGGAAGACAGACGGGGTTGTCACTTCGTCGGCAATACGGATCGCCTTGGAAACGTTGGAAGCATATCCACCTGACAGATCTTCCCAGCCGGTCGAACCAGCGTGGCGCATTGTCAGATTACCATTTGGATATTGGCGGATCACGGCAACACGGCCGATCTGGAGCACTGTGACCACAACCGGCACACCGCCCTCAAGGATTTCCTCGTCATACGTACGAAGCGAACGGCCGTAAGCCGATTCAATCTCGTATGCATTGAGGATAACGCGATAACGCTCTGCTGGAGAGACGTTGGCATTGTCGATCAGCGTATAAAGACGCTCGATCCGTGCCAGGCGACCACCCTCACCTTCCATCTGGAAGGGAAGATCAAGATTGATGAAATTTTCCAGACCCTGGACCATCTCACGCATCATCGGAGCCAGGTCACGCTCGATGCCATCCACACGAGCAATCTGCTGCTCGAGCGATGTCAGCTCGTTTTCCTGGGAGCGGATGAAGACGCGCTGCTGCTCAACAAACAGAGCCTGTGACTCAATCTGCTGCAGCACTGTGCGGTATTCCAGCTCAATGTCTGTTCTTTGATCGTCAAGCTGATCGACACGTACTTGTGTGCGTGCTCCATCTTCCGTACCCGTACGGGCATTCGCTATCGCCTGGTCCAGCTGTGCATGAACAGCCCCCCCAAAGGCGCTCGCTGCAACGGCTGCCATAAGCACCGCGCGAACCGTATTCTTCATGTTCACCATGTCTCGCCTCACAATGGTCTTGCGGATTGCCCCACAGGCTTTCCGCTAACAATAAATCTCTGCAGGACCGGCATGTACCTGCCGGTGTGGCCCCCTACCCTAAGTCTCACGACATTACTGTCGTAGCCGATAACGTCAGCCTAGCGCTCAAAGATAGACGGATAGTTACTTCGACTGCCATTACCCCGACTGTCGAAATTCCCGCCTTTTGATCCGCGATGGTTAATCCACCGTCTATCAGACGCAAGAGCGCCAATTTGAAAATCGGACGAAAGCTAACACCAGCATTACGACACGATCAACACATCTTTATGTCTGTGCCACGCTCAAAACTGCGCTTTTATCGCCAGATTCGCGTGACACGATTAACTTTCACTCATTGTTCGCTCAAGGATTGAACGCCCACAAGGGGGAATAGGGTAATTGAGGTTCACAAGTTGATAACGCGGCTGTGATCGGCGGGACATAATTCAGTACTCGAAAATGGCCGCTTTTTCGCACCTCTGACTCAAATAGGGCACACAAAAGCTCGCGGGTCGGGCTCGCCGAAGAATCAGGTCACATCCGCGCCCCGCCCGCTGCCGTCGGATTGGCTCCAAACCAGACGCCCCAAACCAAACCAGGCGTCATCCCCAGACCAAACAGGAAGAGCAAGGGCCTGGCCCCGAGCCACTGACACGAACCACTGACAAGCGCATGCCTGCCCGACGGCACAGCAACGCTCAATTTTGGAAAAATTGGCTGGATTTGGAAAAAGTTGGCTGGGGCGCCAGGATTCGAACCTGGGAATGTCGCTACCAAAAAGCGATGCCTTACCACTTGGCGACGCCCCAACCGGATCCGTCGCTAACGACGGAGCGGGCTAGATAACGATTCCCGTCTGCGGATGCAACGGGCATATGCGGTTCTTTTGCCGTTCTTGTGCGGTTCTGATCCACCCGCGTGTTATTCCCGAACACAGTCCCGGGATCGACGTTCTTGCCCACGCAGGCCAATCCGCCCAATACACCCCATTATCAGCCCCTGCTTCCAGCCAGATTGTGTGTCGTGACTGTGTCACCACGCACACTTTTGCCGCAGCACCCTCGACCGGCCTGCCACCACACACTACATTATCGGTAAGAAGGACCGTACATTGCACAATGCACTGAAACGGTTGAGTTTTGCGTCAAAGGGGTTCGCATGAAACAGTTCTGGATCACATTTTTCGGGTCGATATTTGGCGTCATCGTCGGATCCGTAATCGCTGTATTTGTGTTGATCTTCGCCGTGATGGCGTTGATCGGGGCTGCCATGACGGATGTTCAGGACGATATTGCCCTGCCCCAGGATGGCATTGTTCTGGAGCTCGACCTGCGGGGCGCACGACTGGATTCCCCATCAGAGTCGCCCTTCGCCTTTGCCGAAGATCTCTCCGTAGTCGATCTGGTCACAACCCTGGAACGCGCCGAGACAGACCCGAGCGTTCGCGGTCTCTTTATCCGCGCCAATGAGTTTGGCCTGTCTCCTGCAGTCGCCGAAGAATACCGCAACGCAATTGCTGACTTTCGCGCCGCCGGAAAATTTGTTCTGACTCATGCTCAGGGCTTCGAAGGCACGTCGATCACCAGCTATTTTGCCGTCGCCGGATCCGATGAAATCTGGCTGCAGGACACCGCTAATTTCACCCCGGCCGGCCTGGCCGCGGAAGTCACCTTCCTGGGCGGTCTGTTTGAGCGTTTCAATGCCCACGCCGAATTCGAGCAATTCCACGAATACAAGAATGCGGTGAACACCTACACACAGACCGGCTTCACGGATGCGCATCGCGAATCGACACGCTCCTATATGACCTCCATCTACGACACCGCTGTCGACGCGATTGCCAGCGACCGCGAAATGGAACTCGCAGCGGTAACCAATGTCTTCGAAAACGCGCCTCACACCGCCGAAGGCGCGATGCAGGCAGGTATGGTCGACACACTTGGACACGTCATTGATGCCCGCGAAGCGGCTCTCGAACGCGGCGGGGATTTCGCCGAGATGGTCGATGTGTCGGATTACTTCTACAGCCTCGGCTCCTGGAGCAATGATCCGGTCATTGCCCTGATCGAAGGCCAGGGAGCCATTGTCACGGGCTCCGCCAGCCAGGGCCTGTTCGGCGATTCTGAATCGATTGGCAGCGACGCGATGTCGGAAGCCATTCTTGCCGCCGCCAATGATGACAGCGTGCAAGCCATCCTGCTGCGCGTCGATTCTCCCGGCGGTTCGGCCATCGCGTCAGACCAGGTCTGGGACGCGATCCTGCGCGCCCGCGCCGCCGGCAAGCCGGTCATCGTATCCATGGCATCTCTGGCAGCGTCTGGCGGTTATTACATTGCTGCCCCGGCAGATTATGTGGTCGCTCACGCCACCACCCTGACCGGCTCGATCGGTGTCTATGGCGGCAAGATATCGCTCGGCGAAACGATGGCTGAATATGGCATCACCTCAGAGAGCGTCACCGTCGGGGGTGAGTATGGCACGGTCTATTCCGGCAATACGCAATTCACCGATGCCCAGCGCGAAGCCTATCGCGCCCAGCTTGAGGCGGTTTACACCGACTTCACCCAGCGCGTGGCTGACGGCCGCGACCTACCAATCGAACGGGTGATGGAAATCGCCCGGGGCCGTGTCTGGACCGGGGCCCAGGCCCTCGATCTGGGTTTGGTCGATGAGATTGGCGGTTTCCGCGATGCGGTTGCGGCGGCCAAGGAATTGGCTGGCATTGCGCCTGAAGATGACGTGCAATTGCGTCGCTTCCCGCGCCAGGCCACACCGTTTGAGGCGTTTTCGGAACTGTTCGGCATGAGCGCCGACACCGCTGAGGCGGCAGCGCGGATCAATGCGCTGATGGAATTGCCCGAGGTCCGTGCCGCGATTGAAGCCCGTCAGGCGGCACAGGCTCGCGGCGTTCAAATGCGTTCCAATCCGGCTCAGCCACGCTAATCCAGACCGTATCGCTTACAGAAAAGGCCCGCCGGAAACGGCGGGCCTTTTTGTGTCTTTGGTAATCCCAGTCATTGGCCATGGCTGTCATGGCCCCTATTGCATCAGATCATCGAATTATCAGGCCAGTGCCACACCGATCAGCATCAACACCGCCATCCCCATCGACAACAGGATCAGATAGACGAAGTCCATGAAGACTGTCCGCAGGAACGATGAGAAGCGTCCGTGATGATAGACGGATCGGTGTATTCGGTAGAGATAATAATTCGACCAGAAGAAGAAGATCAGCATCGATGGCCCCATGCCAATCACCGACGCGGCCGCCATCAACACCATGAACATGAAGAATATAAACGCGTGGAAATGCAATGACACGACGAGGTGGTCGTAGAAGAAGTATCCACGCTTGTAAAAATGCGTCAGCCCCAGCAGGAATGCGTAGAGCGGCAGCATCAAAAACATCATACGCGGCAGCCACCGTTTAAGCTCTTCAACCAGGCTGACACCGTTATCATTGATAATCGTGGCCGCCTGCTCGGCTAAAAACACACGGAAGTCATACGGTAGTTCTTCGACATCATTAGACGTTAATGAAGCATCCGCCCCCTCGCTACCATTCGCGCCCAATTGAACCGAATCCACTGTTTCATCAGGGTGATCCTCGGGCAGTAAGGCCCGGCGGATCCCCGCGATCGCGCCGGGTTTCCAATCTTCATCGAAGTCTGGAATTGGAATATCGCCCTCAGCGATGGCTTCCATGGCCTGATCCGTGCGCTCCATGATGAGCTCCCGGTCCTCCGGCGATACATTTCCCGAAATCAGCCCGGCCTCAATTTCCGCCAGCCTCTCCTCGGTGACAACGTCGGAAACCGCGTCGGCGACATCCTCCATGGCCGCTTGCGCGTCTTCCGGGTCGGCGTCAAACAGCTCCCCATTATTGGGATCAAGCGCGAAGAAAATCAGGAAGAAAACAACACTGGCGGTCAGATACAGGCGGAAGGGCTGCACATAGCGCGCCCTCACCCCGGACAGATATTGATGGGTTATCTTGCCCGGCTTTAGCATTAAGGGCGGCAGGGTGCGCCAGAAACGCCCCTCAAAACCGAGCAGCCCGTCGAGCACCTCCATCAGAAGTTCCCAGACCGGGCGATGGAAGGTGTCGGCCACCTGCCCGCAACTATGGCAGACCGGGCCCTTTAGCGTCGTATTACAATTCGAGCAGATGCCAGCTTCAGTCGGCGGCGGAAATGCCGTATCGCGACTTTTTTTGTTGCGCTTGGATGCGTTCGCCGCATCCCCGAGCTCGCCACTCGCGCTGCCGCCAACAACGGCATCTGAAATTATGTCACTACCCGCCATGCCATTACCCCTCTAACGGCCTGCCATGCAAACAACAGGCTAGGTCGAAAGAGGGGGCTGTGACAAGCTACCCTTACTCAGACGCCGAACTGTCATCCGTCATGCACATATATCGTGTGCGGTGGATATTGACGAGATTGTCTTCCCAACCCGTTACCTCCGGGCTGACCAGTGATTTACTGACATAATAGACGATCGGAATGATCGGCATGTCATCGATCATCATCTGCTCGGCTTCTGCGAGCATATTCGCCCGCAATTCCATGTCCAATTCCTGGTTCGCGCGAACGATCAGACTATCGTAATCATCATTGCGATAGCGCGGATAGTTCATCGGAATCGAACGAGATTCGCTGAGGAATAGGAAATTGTACGGATCATTGTAATCCGCAATCCAGCCACCATCGGCGACCTGGAAATCTGCGGCTCGCAAATTATCGTAATGGATTTGGGTGTCATGCTGGATCAGTTGCGGACGAACCCAGTCTGCAATCGAGGCCCAGTCATTTTGAACCACCGGGGCCACCCGCGGATTATCGCCGGTTGCACGGTAAGTGTATTCAAAGTTGAAGGGATTACCGGGGCCATAGCCGGCTGCTTCCAGGATGCCGCGAGCAGTGGCCCGACGTTCCTCTACAGGCGTGTCCGCCCATTCAGCGCTGACACCACCGGCGTAATTGGCGATCCCGGGTGGCACCATGGAATAGGCCGGCAATTGTCCCGCCCGAAGAATTTGATCGGCGATAAAGTCGCGATCAATCGACATGCCCAGTGCATTGCGAACAGCCGCATCTTCAAACTGGGGATTTTCAGTATTCACCGAGAAATACACAGTTCCCATATACGGGGCCAGCCGCACATAGGCCGGAATTTCGCGACGCAGGAATTCCATCTGATTGCCCGGGAACTCGTTATTGATATCAAGTTCGCCATTCCGGACACGGCGCGTGGCCGCATTTGAATCCGTGGTCGGGTAGAAATAAACTTCATCGATGCACACATTGGCATTATCGAAGAATTGCTCATTGCGGCTGACGTGCACAAAGTTATTCGTGCGCCACTCCATCAACTTGTACGGACCGTTCACCTCAATGTTCGCCGGACGCACCCATTCATCGCCATATTGCTCGACGATGTGCGTCGGGATTGGGAATGTCGTGTAGTGCGTAAGCAGACCTGGCAGATACGGCGCCGGATTTTCCAGCAACACTTCGAGCGTCTGCGCATCAACCGCGCGCACACCCAGCTCAGACGGATCGCCGCCATTATTGACCGCCTGCACTCCCCGGATCGGGAACAGCAATGACACGTATTGCGCGCCCGTTGCCGGGTCGGCAATACGCTGCCAGGCATTGACAAAATCCTGTGCCGTGACGGGCTGTCCATCAGACCAGTTCGCGTCACGCAGCGTAAACGTCCAGGTCAGCCCGTCCGGAGTGACCTCCCAGCTTTCCGCCATGCCGGGAATAGGAGAGCCCTGAGCATCCTCGGTGAACAAACCGACGAACATGTCGCCGATAATATTATTTTCCCAGGTGCCACTCGCCTTGTGTGGGTCCAGTGTGAGGGGCTCAGCGGTATTTCCGCGATGCAAAACTATGGAATCACTGTC
The DNA here is from genome assembly GCA_029251785.1 of Maricaulis sp. GTDB lineage: Bacteria > Pseudomonadota > Alphaproteobacteria > Caulobacterales > Maricaulaceae > Maricaulis. The sequence goes on from JAQXCQ010000074.1 coordinate 13,238, forward strand.
GACGGGCTCGCCGCCACCGCCACATGCGCTCAATACGAGCGCTGAAGATGAAACGAGTATGGAAGTCAAAAAAGCCTTATAGGTCACGCTATCGGCCTCCCCGTGCCGCTGGGTTCGTGTTAACCAGATCGTGTTCTAGCTGAATGACACGCACCGGTCGACAGTGCGCTTTCAGTCGCGCATAGTCTTCTATTCAGCAGCTTGGTCAAGTTAACATGAACGTCCGATTATTTTTAGCGCTCGCACCGGCCTTATTTTTTGTGCCGGCAAACGCCCAGACAAACACGTCGCCGCTCGCCTCCCTGTTCCAGTGTCAGGAAATCGCCGACGACTCAGCGCGCCTTGCCTGTCAGGACGCCGCTATCACATCGCTGCAAGGCGAAACCGCCTCGGGCGAGGTTGTTGCCGTTGATCGACAGCAGATCGAAGCGGCCGAAGAAGCCACATACGGACTTTCAATTCCCGGCTTCCGTCTGCCCGATATTCCGCGCATGTCCTTGCCCAGCCTTTCTGGCAATTCTGAAGACCTCACCGAAGCCGCGGCGACATCGGCTTCGCCCAACCGGACGGTTGAGCGCAATGATGACGGTGTGATCCGTCGAATCGACAATCTCGCCATTGAGAGCATCGAATTCAATGCCTTGGGCCGTGCCGTGGTGACCCTGCAAAACGGGCAGGTCTGGCGCCAGACAGACAACACCCATGTTCAGGTGTCCCGACGCATCCCCCACAACGAACAGACAGCCTCCATTCGCAGCGGCGCTTTCGGTTCCTATTTCATGAAAATCCGTAACGGTCGCGCCTTCCGGGCCGAACGCATCGGTTGATCTGGCCAGGAGTGAGTAAAATGATGACATCGAAAATCGCCATAACTGCCGTTTTGGTGAGCTTTTCCGTTCCGGCAGCCCATGCCCAGATCGCCGATCCGGTCGACAGCATCTTGTCTTGCCGGGAGATCGCCTCCGTGGAAGCACGTCTCGCCTGTTTCGACGCGGCAGCCGGCACGCTCGCCACGGCCCGTGAAGCGGGAGATATCGTGACGGTTACACGCGAAGATGTTGAGGCGGTCGAGCGCGACAGTTTCGGCTTCAGCATGCCGAGCTTGCCACGCTTCCGCCTGCCAATATTCGCAGGTCGAGCCGCGGTCGAAGAAAGAGCGGCCCGAAACGTACATGACGCATTGGAGGGAGTTGCCACAGAGGCCACCGAGGACACGACCGTCTCCGAGCCTGTCGTGATTGCCGATGCCGGAACCGCCAGTCCTGCGCCATCCTCGGCACCTGCGGCACCCGCCGCATCAAACCCGGCACCGGCACGCCCGGCGGCCGATGTTCCGGCATCACCGAATGAAGATGTCCAAATCGTCGAGCGCGACGAGGACGGTGATGTCTTCATGGTCGAAATGGCCATCCGCGGCACACGCCGTGTCGGCTACAATACCACTGTCTTCTACATGGAGAATGGTCAGGTCTGGCGTCAATCCGACACGACCGCCGTCAACGTACCCAACGGTGATGAAGGCAATATTGCCCAAATCAGGCAGGGTGCCATGGGCAGTTATCTGCTGCGCATCAACGGACGTGGCCGCGCCATCCGGGTCCGCCGCGAACGCTGATCTACGGCGTCATTACCGCACAAGAAAAGGGCCGCTGATCCAGCGGCCCTTTTTGTATTTGATTGCGGTGGCTGAGCCGCGCCTATCGATCCTTTGGATCGATCGCGTCCCTCAAGCCGTCGCCAATGAAGTTGAGGCTAAACAAGGTGATCATCATGGTGATCGCGGGGAAGAAGAGCAGCCATGGCGACAGCTCCATCTCGCGCGCGCCCAACGAAATAAGTTGCCCCAGTGAGGTCAGCGGCTCCTGCACGCCCAGACCCAGGAAGCTCAAAAAGCTCTCGGCCAGGATTACGACAGGGATCATCAATGTGACATAGACCACGACCGGTCCCAATACATTTGGAATGATGTGCCGGCGGATAATCATCCATTTCGACACGCCCGCCGCTTCGGCCGCTTCAACAAATTCCATCTTCTTCAGGGCAATCGTCTGACCGCGCACAATACGCGCCATCGTCAGCCATTCCACCGCACCGATGGCGACAAAAATCAAAATGATATTTCGGCCAAACAGCACCATCAAAATGATCACGAAGAAGATGAAGGGCAGCGAATACATGATGTCGACAAAGCGCATCATAGCCTGATCCACAGCACCGCCAACAAAGCCGGCAATCGCGCCATAGGTCACACCAATGACCAGCGATACGAAGGTCGCGACAATGCCCACCATCAAGGACACGCCCAGCCCGACCAGCGTCCGCGCAACCAGATCGCGCCCCTGCCCGTCAGTCCCAAACAAATGCCAGTTTTCAAGCGACGGCGGTGCAGACACCAGGTCACGATACAAAAAATCGTAATCATGAACCCACAATTCCAGCTGTCCAACCAGCGCCAGAACAACCAGCAAACCCAGCACCCACATACTAGTGACCGCGGCCTTATTGCGTATCAGACGTGCCATGGCATCGTCCCAGAGCGAACGGCCCTTTACGGCCGCGCTCTTCATCAGCGCTTCTTTTTCGTCGGGCGTAATAATCGTGGTCATGAGTCGTAGCTCACTCTCGGGTTCAACACACCATAGAGCAGGTCTGCAATCAGATTGAAGGTGATGATCAAGGTCGCGTAGATAATGACCACGCCCATCACGACTGTATAATCACGGACCAATGCCGCATCGACAAAGTGTGCCCCCAGACCCGGCAGTTGGAAGACGCGTTCGATCACCAGCGAACCGGACAAGACCGCCGCAGACGCTGGCCCCAGATAGCTGACCAAAGGCAGCAAGGCGGTCCGCATGGCGTGCTTCAGGATCACGGCCGGTGCCGACAGGCCCTTGGCCCGGGCGGTCCGGATATAGTTGGAACGCAGAACTTCGATCATGCTGGCCCGCATCAATCGGGCGATAATCGCGATCTGTGGCAAGGCCAGGGTCAGAACCGGTAGGACCAATCGTTCCGGCGTCATGCCGAGCCGTGGATCCAGGCCGCCCGTGGGCAGCCATCCAAGATACAAACCGAAGACCAGGGCCAAAATTGGCCCCACCACAAAGGGCGGAATACTGATCCCCACCATCGCGAAGGTCATCACCGCAAAATCCCCGCTGGTATTTTGTCGCAAGGCGGCGGCCGAACCAAGAATGGTTCCGGCAAACACAGCAATGCCCATAGCCAGCAAACCGATCGTCAGGCTGACCGGCATACCTTCGGAGATAATTTCGCCGACATCCTTGTCGTGGAATTTCAGCGAGGGCCCAAGGTCACCCTGAGCCAGCGATCCCATATAATCGAGATATTGCTTCCACAGAGGCTGGTCCATGCCGTAATTGGCCAAAATGCGCTCGCGGATTTCCGCAGGCATCGGCCGTTCCAGATCGAAAGGCCCCCCGGGCGCAGCGCGCATCATGAAAAAAGCGACCGTAATGATCACCAAGATGGTGGGTATGGCGACAGACACTCGCCTAAAAATAAAACCTAGCATGCGTATAAGGGCTCAATTCAAACAATTCGGGTGAAGTTTCATGAGGACTGGCTTGAAGTCAATCAACGCTATGCGGCTGGACTGCAGCTGGCTGGCTCAACAGTGGCGGAATGGTCGCACTTTTCGACACGATAGCTGATTGCGGTCTTGTCACGCCTCCCCCTGCCCTGTCGGCCCCTGCCCTGTTGGCCCCTGTCATGTTGGCCCCTGTCATGTTGGCCCCTGTCATGTTGGCACCCGTCACGGCGCCCGGTATCGTTCCAGACAGTGACATCACCAATTGCACAGCCACAAGGCCGATGAATAGCCAGCCCATGCGCACGACACGCTTGCTTATATATCCAACGAGCTTCAAATTCACCACCATGTGATCTAGATTAAGAAATGATCACGCAAGAAGTGCGCCGTTTCGCGAGGCCAATTTTGCGAGGCATCGTGACGCAGTGTGATTTGCATGCAAGTGCCGCACACCTCATGTATAGAGGTGATCGGTTTTGAAGGGGTTTGTAACCATGCACAGCGCGCTGTGGTGGAGAGATTTCGAATTTCAGGATGGCGTCGTCACGGTTAAGCAAACCGGTGCACAGCTTCGTCTTGAACCTGGCCTTATTGGTGAGGTCCTTTCGTGGTTCCCATTTTACATTGTTATGGAGGCCTGGCGCATCAAGGCCAAGGCCCAAGCCAAGGACCAGCCCGGGCCTAGCATTTGTTTCGTGCCTCAGCGGCCGCGCCCCTGGTATTTGATCTGGTCTGTGTTGCACGCCGGTGGTGCGCGCATCACCAATAATCCGGCCGATGCGGATGCCGTCTTTTATTTTGACGACAACACCACCCCGCCCCATGCGTATGATTCGTCCACCTCACCGACCATCAACAAACATTGCTGCAGCATTGAAAAAAGTCATGTTGCCGAGGTTTTCGAAGAATGTTTCGGATACTCCCTTGCCGTAGATCCTATGAATTGGAACGGCAAAATGGTCGAGAAGTCCGAGACCAATGGGGCCCATGATGGCCGCGTCATCGAAGGCCCCTGCCCGGCCGTACCCGGCAAGGTCTATCAGCGCCTGATTGATAATACGATCAGCGGCGATCTGGTCGAAGATATTCGCTGCCCGTCTATCGGCGGCAATATTCCCTTGATCATCTATAAACGCCGTCCGCGCGATGAACGGTTTTCCAATTCCAACACCGCCGTGGAAATCGCCGAAACCAGCGATGTCCTGAGCGAGCAGGAATTGGAGCAACTGACCCGGTTTACCACCGCCATGCAACTCGACTGGGGCAGTATGGATGTCTTGCGCGACCGTGATGATGGCCGTCTCTATGTCGTCGATGTCAACAAAACGGATATGGGCCCACCCGTGTGCATGAATTTGGATGATAAAATCGAAGTCACAAAGCGACTTGCGGCAGCCTTCACCGATTATCTTGGCTCCGATGCGTTCAATTCCGGCACACATAATGCTGGTGCATCCGCCGCATGACAAAAATTCCCTTCGTCACCGAATTTGAATTTGAGTATGAGCGCTGCGAGCAGGTCGCGCCGGGCATTCGACGCATCATCGCGCGCAACCCCGGCCCCTTCACCTTCACCGGCACCGGTGTCTACATTATCGGCACCGGCGACGTCGCCCTGATTGATCCCGGCCCCGCCCTGCCCGAACACCGCGCTGCCATTGAAGCCGCCCTGGCGGCCAATAATGAGCGCATCAGCCATATCTTCGTCACCCACCACCACCTCGACCACACACCTTTGGCTCACCCTTTGGCCCAGCATTATGGCTGCAAGGTCTATGGTTTCGGCGCACAAAAATTCGCCCCGGTCGAAGACGATGCCCGGCTTGAGGCCGGCGATGATCTGGGCTTCCAGCCCGACGTGATCATTGAAGATGAACAGATTTTTGACGGCGGCAACTGGCGCATCCAGGCCCTGCACACGCCTGGCCATACCTCCAACCATGTCTGCTACGCCTTCCTCGACCAGAACGCCCTGTTTTGCGGCGACCATGTCATGGGCTGGTCGACCAGCGTTGTCAGCCGCCCAGATGGCGATATGGGCGATTATCTCGCCCAATTGCGACGTATCCGCGATCTGAATTTCAAGACGCTCTACCCCACTCACGGCACCGCCATCGAAGACCCGCATGAGTTTGTAACCGCCTATATCGACCACCGCGTCGACCGCGAAAATCAGATCATCGAGCAATTGTCGCATGGCCCACAATCGATCATGGACATCGTCAAAACCCTCTACACCCACATCGACAAACGCCTCTACCCGGCAGCCGCGCATTCGGTGTTGTCGCATCTGGTGCATCTGGTCGAGACCGAACGGGCCAGCTGCGATGGAGAGCCGGGGTTACGGTCAGTGTTTAGTGCTGTGGTGGAAGAGGTTTAGCCCTCACCCCGCCTCCAGCGCCACCATAAACGCTTCAACCCGCTGTGCATTACGGCCCAGATCGTGGACCGGTTCGCGGGCGATGGAGCGCATATCGACGAGGCTTCCGCCCTCACCGTCATCGCGAATGCGGATCACCATATCGTCGTGAAAACCAAACCAGAATTCGGAGGTGCCGGCCTCAAACATGCCGGCCCCGCGCGACGCGGCGCCAATGCGCCAGCCTTCGCTGCGGGCCTGGGCCAGGGCGCGTGAATAGACCGCATCCGGGGGATCAGAGAGTGTCAGGGTTTGTAGACCGGGCCAGGCCATCGATGCCCCGGTTCCGGGCAGGTCCAGATCGATACTGTGCGCTCCGGCTTCCGCCCGTCGGCGATTGTGATAGCTGGTTGAAAAGCCGGGCGGATCGGTGGCGTCTGTGGTCACATCCAGGCTCGCCTCGCCGGCATTGCGCAGCCCGTTGATATGCCCCGTCCAACCCAGGGCCAGCACAACGACCAGCAGACCCATAACCGGTTGGGGGAATTTGCCATATAATTTCTTGGCCCAGACGGAATAAGCGGCAATCGCCACATGTGTCAGCGCGATCAGCACCAAGCCCGTCGCCAAAAACCGCACGCCCCATAGCCGGGTCATTTGCTCGAGACCAAACTGATAGTCCCAAATGCCAAATTGTGTGCCCAGAGCAGCGACCAGAAACCAGATCGGCACGAAGAAAATGATCGCGGCACTCACCCCGACCAACACATCAATTACCACGCGAAAAATACGCTTGTGAGCGTCCATCCTTCCCCCCCGGGTAGACTTCGGCTTAAGGGTACAACCGGTTTGAGGTCCAAAGCGAGCCCGAATTTTCCCGCTCGAAGGTCAAACGGTCATGCAATCGGAACGGTCGGTCACGCCAAAACTCTATGGTTAATGGACAAATTCTAAATCCGGACCAGTGTGCTGGCCGTTCAATTTTTCCCAGACCAAAGCGTGCCGCCTCACGGGCGACGGCCTTTTCCAGGGCAAACTTGCTTTCCAGCGGCCGTGATTGCTGCGACGCCCAGGCGCCGATCCGGCTTTCACGGGCCCGCGTGTCAAAATACTCATCGGCCTCTTCCGCGCTGACCGGCTCGACCAGGCCGCGCACCCGCACCTGCCGCCGCAATGACTTCCAGTGGAAGCACAGGGCGGCCTTGGCTCCACCGCTCTTGGCCTGCGCCGCCAATTGCTCGCCCTTGGCACTGCCCAGATTGGTGTAGAAGACGAACCCATCCTCATCGGCGCCCTTTAATAGCACCATCCGCACATCCGGTAGCCCGTCTTCATCTACAGTCGCCAGGGACATAGCGTTGGAATCATTAGGCTCCTTCTTGCGCGCATCGGCCAACCAATCGGCAAATAACGCAAACGGCTCGCCACGATCAAAAATTTCCACGGCATTGTCGGCCGCGGTTTTCGCGTATTCGGCTTCGGACGGGCTATTGGGGATATCAGATTTTTTCGACATGACGCGCCTCTGCAATTGAACAGCTTAGGTAAGCGACTGGCGGTTGGCGTCAACCTTTCGGATATTTTCTTTCGCTATAGCCAAGATATGACATCGCGTGTTCCGAGTGTGAATGAAGCCTATGCGATCTTTGGCCTGCGCGCCGAAGACGGGCTCACTGCGGCCAAACGAAAATTCCGCGACCTGGTCAAAACGCTACATCCCGATGTGACGCCAGCCACACCAGATACCTTGTCCAGACTGGCGAATGCAGTCGCGGCCATGCGATTGCTTGAAGAGTCTATCCCCGCCTGCATGGACGTTGAAGTCAGCGCCAGCCAGGCCCGTGACGGCCTCACCCGCACCCTTCGCGCCGGCAATCGGCGCGTCTTGGTCCGAATTCCCGCGGGCACGAGAGATGGTGACATTGTTAATATTGTCGGCGAAGAAAATGCAGCTGTGACCATCCATGTGATCGCCGCTTCCGCCGCAGAACTGGCACCAAGTGAACCGCTGGACTTTGGTCCGCTCGATGATTTCATCGACGAATTTTCGCGCCCGTCAGCCAATACCAGATTTGCCGGCTGGATCCGCAAGGCACAAAACGCCGCGTGATCACGCTCTCTGATCAGCCCGCGTGACGTGGCATCCAAGCCCGACTATCGTTGCCCCAATTCTCGACACACAGCCATAGCGACGCAATATGTCCCACAACAGTTTTGGTCATTTATTCCGGGTCACCACCTGGGGAGAAAGCCACGGACCAGCCATTGGGGCCGTCGTCGACGGTTGCCCGGCCGGCATACCGCTGACCGAGGCCGATCTACAGCCCTGGCTTGATCTACGTCGCCCGGGCACGTCCCGCCACGTCACCCCGCGTCAGGAACCCGACCAGGTGCGCATCCTGTCTGGCACGTTCGAGGATGACCGCACGAACGGCCCCGTCACCACGGGCACGCCCATTAGCCTGCTGATCGAAAATCAAGACGCCCGCTCCAAGGACTACACCGATATTCGCGACAAATGGCGACCGGGTCATGCCGATTTCACCTATGACGCCAAATACGGCGTTCGCGATTATCGCGGCGGCGGCCGCTCCTCGGCGCGTGAAACTGCAATGCGCGTGGCGGCCGGTGGCATAGCCCGCAAACTACTCGGCGATGAGATCAAAATCCGGGCCGCCCTGATCCAGGTTGGTAAGCGAAAAATAGATCGCGCCCGCTGGGATTGGGATGCCGTCTCGCAAAACGCCTTTTTCTGTCCCGACGCGACCACTGCCGCGCTGTGGGAAGCCGATATGGACGCTTTGCGTCGCGACGGAAGCTCAACTGGCGGGATCGTCGAAGTGGTGGTCTCTGGCCTGCCAGCCGGATGGGGGGCACCCGTCTATGGCAAGCTGGACACCGATATCGCCGCCGCGATGATGTCAATCAATGCTGTTAAGGCCGTCGAGATTGGCGCGGGGTTTGAATCAGCGGTTATGCGTGGCGAAGAGGCGGCTGACGAAATGCGGCTGGGCAAAAACGGCCCGGAATTTATTGGCAATTCCAATGGCGGCGTTCTCGGCGGGATCTCGACCGGTCAAGATCTGGTGGTGCGGTTTGCGGTCAAACCGACGTCATCAATTCGCACCGAGCGCAACACGCTCGATCGCAATATGAACGAAACCGTCATCGCCACGCATGGCCGCCACGATCCGTGTGTCGGCATCCGCGCCGTGCCCGTCGGTGAGGCTATGGCCGCGCTCACACTGGCAGATCACAAGCTTCGGCACTTGGCGCAAACGGGTTGTTAGGGCTCGCCAGCGCTGTGTCGAGCTCATCTACATGAAGCGTGCGTTCATGTAAGGCTCATCCGGCAAAACCTAATGTGGGCTTAACTTGCCGGCAGTGAGTCCGGCGCGCCATGCTCAAGGAGTGCCCTGCCATGTCGAAAAGCCCGCTCTTCATCGCCGCCCTGTCGGCCATGTTCCTGTTGCCGACGATCGCTGAAACCAGCGCCGCCGAAGCACAGCGCCGAGACGGTCGAAACGCCGAACGCGAATCTACCGACGGAAATTCCAGGCGCGCCGCGCGTCGGGAAGCGCGCCAGGAGCGACGACAAAATAACAATTCTGCGCCCGCCAATAACGGCAACCAACGCCGTGAACGTGCCAATAATGGTGGCGGCCAGCGCCGCGAGGATGCTGGCAATGGCGGACAGCGCCGTGAGCAACGCGCCGGAAATGGCGGACAACGCCGCGAACAACGTGCCGGAAGTGGCGGACAACGCCGTGAGCAACGTGCCGGAAATGGTACTCAGCGTCGGGAAAATCGTGCGGAACGCCGCGAAGAGCGCCGTGAGGACAGACGCACCGATCGCCGCACAGAGCGCCGTGAAGAAAGACGCTCCGATCGCCGCACAGAGCGCCGTGAAGACAGACGCACAGATCGTCGCACAGAGCGCCGCGAGGACAGGCGTGCCGATCGCCGCGTAGAACGTCGGGAAAACCGGACAGATCGTCGCGAAGAACGCCGCTCGGATCGGCGGGCAGACCGTCGGGCAGACCGTCGGGCAGACCGTCGCACGGACCTCCGTCGTGATCGCCGCGCGGACCGTCGGGCGGATCTCCGCCGTGAGCGTCGCTATGACCGACGCACCCATCGTCGTGATGCACGTGATCAACGTCGTCGCGACTATCGTAATTACCGCCGCGACACCCGTCGCTGGCACCGTGCGGATCGCCGGCGCACCTTCTATCAGAACCAGCGTGCGCAACGACGCAATATGCATTGGCTGCGCCACATGAACCATGGCTGGAGCCGGTCAAATTATTACGGTTATTACGGGCCATCCACGCGTTGGCGCTACCACCGCCGCTACTATGATTACGGTTATGACCGCCGCAATTTCGCCTATTACGACCAGGTCTGTCGCTATAACGGCAATAATGACGGTGCCGCCGTTGGTGCCATCCTCGGAGCGATTATTGGAGGCGTGGCCGCCAATGATGATGATGTCGGTGTCGGCATCCTGCTGGGAGCCGGTTTTGGGGCCCTGCTGGGGTCCAGCGCCAATAATTTCGACGATTGCGATCGCGGCCAGTATCAGTATGCGATGAATTATGCCTTCGAGCACAATGAGCCATACTATTGGGCCAATCCGCAATCGGGCATCCGTGGGTCCGTCATCATCCGCGACAGCTGGTATACAGACGGCTATGAGTGCCGCGCCGGTGATGCTGAAATCTACATGCCGGACGGCACCTACACCGATGATGAGGTGATTATGTGTCGCGATGATTACGGCGAATGGCA
>JAQXCQ010000097.1 GCA_029251785.1 Maricaulis sp.
CCGGCACCGTAATTGACGCGGAAATCAGGGGCGTTGGCAATCATGCCGGCACAGCCTTCGCCGAGACCTGAGGCATCGATTGTGCCGCCGGCGATCAGGGTGACCATATAGGGATCAGGTGCGAAACCCGGATTGAGTGACACTTCACCGAATGTCGGTGCGAGTGAGAAGTCCTGGGCTGTGGCCAGACCAGCAAAAGCAGTAGCTGCCAGAGTGGCAGCAAGAATGGTTTTCATAGACATGTAAGTCCCCTTGTTTGGAGGGCCCGGCACATCCTTGTGTCCAAGCCCGTCGATGGCGAGGTTATGACGAAGTCTGCCTGAAGGGTAGATGAACGACTGCGTTCAGGTGTGTTCATATTAATGAGGTTTTCGAGGGAGCGGGTGGACGCGCATGCGTGGTTGGGCTCAACTGGGGGTTATGCGCTGTTTGTTTGTGATGATTGCTGCCCTGTTGACCGCTGGATGTGTGGGAGTGCCGCCGCACGAAGAGGTGCCGCTGGTGACGATTGCGGAGATCCATGAGGATCCGTGGGCCTGGGATGGTCGGCGGGTGCGGGTGCTCGGACATTTTGGGCTTTGCATGAGTCCCGATTGCGGAGTTTGTGATGATTTCGCTTCGATTCAGGAACAAAACCCAGATTTTCTTTTTCCTCGCAGGGGTCACCAAGCTTGCGCGATAACGAGCATGAAATCGCCCGCAATGGCCGATTTACTGTCCTTCTCAACGGCTACTTTCGTGGCGACGTACAATGCAAGATGTTCAACTGATACCCTAGTGTTAGGTGCTGAAGTGTTAGGTGCTGTGACCATCAACCCCGATGGTAATTATATAACCGAATTGATTGGGTGCGGCTTCTCTGAGGGTGAATTTGTGGGAGCAACCGCATTCGATATTTTGGAAACACGTTCCGCAAGCAGCGTCGCCCGAGATGGGTTGACTGAAGTTTTACAATCGGCAACCGAGCCAGAACGGTCTCAAATTTACGAGGCCCTTGTGCGAGCTGCAGATCCTGATTGGGAAGATTATATGGGTGACGAAGCATACGAAATTTATGCTGATATATATTCAAGCGTTCAAGACTTTCGGCCGCCCTTTGTAGAATCCGCAGTTTGTTTCTGCGAAGAAGACGAATGTTTGAACGCGGATTGGCCAACACGGCTTTTCCACTTGCGACCGGCGGCAGGAAATCCGTATTTTTGCTACTACCTTAGACAACGCCCAGACGGTTCCTGGTTCTTCCCGCTCCAGTGACCCCTAGCCAATCCTGCCTAAATCCGTCACAAGGCGCGGCATGAACACTCAGCTTTATTTGATTACGCCGCCGCGCATTGATGCGTGCTTTGCCGCCACGCTGGCAGAGGCGCTCGATGCCGGTGAGGTCGCGGCCTTGCAGCTGCGGCTGAAGGATCATTCACGCGATGAGATCGTGGCGCTGGCTCCCGAGCTGATCAAGATTGCGCAGTCGCGCGGTGTCGCGGTGATCATGAATGATGATGTGTCGCTGGCGGTCGAGTTGGGCTGTGACGGCGTGCATCTGGGTCAGTCAGACGGGAATGTGAAAGAGGCGCGCGCCAAGCTGGGCAAGGGCGGCATGCTGGGTGTGACCTGTCATGACAGTCGCCACCTGGCGATGGAGGCGGGTGAGCGCGGGGCGGATTATGTGGCCTTTGGCGCGTTTTATCCGACCACGACCAAGGAAACCGCGACAATTGCCGAGATCGATCTGCTGCGTTGGTGGGTGGAATTGTTTGAAGTGCCCTGTGTGGCCATCGGTGGCATCACCGTCGAGAATGCCGCGCCTTTGATTGAGGCAGGGGCCGATTTTCTGGCTGTGTCTTCAGGCGTCTGGGCGCATACAGACGGTCCGGCGGCGGCTGTGGCGGCGATTAATGCGCTGTGTGCGGATTAAGCATTTATCTTACAATTCAGCCATTGCGGGCAGTTCGGCCTTGACCTCGCCGCATTGGCACGGCCTTTGGTGCTTATGAAAAAACTGTCTGTTCTCTGCATGAGCCTCGCGGTGGCGGCCCCGGTCGCTGTTCTTCCTGTCTTTGCTGCACCGGTGATGGCGCAGGAAGCGCCGACGGTTGAGCCGACCGCGGCGCCGCCTGACGATGATCTCGTCTTCCCCACCGAATTGCTCTTGATGCCGACCGAGGTGCAAGAAGCGGTGCAGGCGGAGCAATCTGCACAGAGCGCTCCGGTGCCAGAAGGTATGAGCGCGATTGATGAATCCTATTATCGCGCCCAGGTGGCCTATGCGACCGAGGACTGGCACTCCGCACGTTTGTATGCCGAGACTGCCGCGGCGATCGGGCATGTGCAGGCGGCGACGCTTGTGGGTTTGATCGAGCGCGATGGCCGGACTGCGCAGCCAGATCTGCAGGCTGCCGTGGGCTGGTTTCTGCGCGCTGCAGAACAGGATGAACCGGTCGCATTGTTTCAGCTGGGTGTTTTGGCGAAGCTGGACGGTGATGAATTTGGTCTCGATGCAATAACCAATTGGTTTGAGCGCGCGGCGCGAAGCGGTCATATCGAGGCGATGGTGGCGTACGGGCTGGAGCTTGTTGCCTCGCCCATCCCCCAGGATGCGATTGAAGGACGTCAATGGGTGGAGCGTTCTGCTCATGCAAACTCGCCAGAAGGCATGTACCAGCTTGCACAATTGCTTGAGGCAGGCACCGGTGGTTCAAGCGATGTCAGCGGCGCGCGGATCTGGTTTGAACGTGCCGCCCGTCAACGTCATGCGGAGGCCGCGTTCCAGGCGGGCATGATGTGGGCTTCGGGCACGGGCGGCGAAGTGGATGATGTTCAGGGACGCGATTGGCTGCGTATTTCTGCCGAAAGCGGATACGGCCCGGCGATGGGGCAATATGGATTGATGTTGTATCAGGGCCGCGGCGGTGACGCTGACCTGGCATTGGCGGCTTATTGGTTTTCCCAGGGCGCGCAAGACGGCGATGCTGAGAGCCAGTTTTTGTATGCTTACGCCCTGCTTCGCGGCGAGGGCGTGACGGCGGACTATGAATTGTCCTATCGCTGGGTGCTCGAGGCAGCGACTGACGCCTTTGGCATGGCGGTCAATGACCCTTCGAGGGATCAGCTGCAAGCCGGTCTGGAGCGGGGACTCCCCGCTGATGTTCAGGCGCGCATCCGAGCAGAAGTGGCTAATTCAGACTGATCCAGACTACCACGCGGCTTGCCGTTGCGTGTTGTCACTGATAGGGAAGCGCCACTTCGCGGTGCGTCGCACTGCGTCCCAGGTTTCCCGACAGGTGATGGCATGAAAATCAACGGCAATGAAATCCGTCCCGGCAATGTGATCGAGCATCAAAACTCGCTCTGGATCGCGGTCAAGATCGGACACGTCAAACCCGGCAAAGGCGGTGCCTTCGCCCAAGTCGAATTGAAGAATTTGCTCGACGGCCGCAAACTCAATGAACGCTTCCGCGCAGCTGACAAGGTGGAGAAGGTCCGTCTCGAGCAGAAAGATCACACTTTCCTGTTTGAAGCGGACGGAATGCTGACCTTCATGGATGCGGAAACCTACGAGCAAATTGAATTGCAAGCCGACTTTGTGGGCGAGGAGCGCGCCGCCTATCTGACCGACGGGATGAGCGTTCGCCTCGAATTTCATGAGGATCGCGCCATCAGCCTGGAATTACCGAAATTCGTGACGCTGGAAGTCGAGATGACCGAGCCGGTCGTCAAGGGCCAGACCGCCGCTAATTCGTTCAAGCCGGCGACGCTGGTCAATGGTACGCGCACAACTGTGCCGCCCTTTGTCGGCATCGGTGAAATGATCGTGATCTCGACCGAAGACGGTTCCTACTCCAAACGGGCGGACTGATACATTGGGCGCTCTATCTCCACTCCTGACTGTCATGACCGATGTGGCCGGCCGCGCCGGACGCAAGCTCAACCGTGATTTCCGCGATATCGAACACCTGCAAGTCTCCCGCAAGGGACCGGCAGATTTTGTTTCGGCGGCAGATCGCAAGGCTGAAGAAATTATCTATGACCGACTGAGCGAAGCGCGCCCGGGTTATAGCTTCCTGATGGAAGAGCGCGGAGAGGTCGTTGGTACAGACAAGTCTCACCGCTGGATCGTCGATCCGCTCGACGGCACAACGAATTTCCTGCACGGCATGCCGCACTTTGCGGTCTCCATTGCGCTGGAGCGTGAGGGAGAGATCGTTGCCGGTGTTGTCTACAACCCTGCGACCGACGAGATGTTTCAAGCCGAAAAGGGCCGTGGTGCCTGGCTTGCAGATCGCCGACTGCGCGTCGCTGAGCGCAAGCATATGGATGAGGCGGTGTTTGCTACTGGTATGCCGTTTATCGGCAAGACCGGTCACGCCAGCTGTCTCAAAGAATTGCACCAGATCATGCCGCATTCCGCCGGTATTCGTCGCATGGGCTCTGCCGCGCTGGATTTGGCCTGGGTTGCTGCGGGTCGCTATGACGGTTTTTGGGAGCGCAAGCTGCAAAAATGGGACATCGCTGCCGGCATGATTATCGTCAAGGAAGCTGGTGGCTATGTCGCCGAGATTGATGGTGGAGATGACATTCTCGAAACGGGCAGCATTGTTGCCGGCAATGAAGTCATGCGCGATTTGCTCGTCGAAAAGCTGAGAGCGGCAGCCGGCTGAGTGCTGGCTCTGCATCCGAAAGACTGACGAAGCCCGCTATATTGGCGGGCTTTGTTATGTGCGAAACGCACTTCTTCTTTGACCTTGCCTCCAAATCGTCCCAATCCACTGGATAGGTAACGCTCGGTTCAAGGTGAGGGATGGCATGCCAGTTTTGAATGAGAATGATCAGGCGTCTGGCGCCCCCAAGGTTCGATTCACCGGGCCATGGAATTATGTCGTCTGGATGGCGTTGTTTATCGCGGTGGTTATCGCACTGGGTGTCTTTCTCCTCGAACCGCTTGAGGAAGCCTTTCGCGCTAATATGGCGATTAACGGCCTGATCCTTGGGGTGCTGTTTATTGGTGTGCTCTACACCTTCGCGCAAGCCTTGAGCATCGGCCCTGCCGCGCGCTGGCTGGTGCGATTTCGATCGACGGAGAGTTCGGAGGCATTGCCTGCTCCACCATCCATGATCGCGCCGATGGCCTCTATGATCGGCGAGGCGGATGGCCGCATGCGCCTCTCGGCAGGTTCGGTGTCGACAGTTCTGGATTCAGTGGGCGCGCGGATGTCGGAATCCGGAGCGCTGACTCGCTATTTCGGGCGCTTGCTGATCTTTCTCGGATTGTTGGGAACGTTCTGGGGTTTGCTGGATGTGGTTGGTTCTGTCGGTGAAGCCGTGCGGGCCGTGACGGCCTCTGCCAGCGGCACTGAGGGCGATGTGATGCGTCTGATGTCGGCGATCGAAGATCCGATTCAAGGCATGGGAACGGCCTTTGCATCCTCATTATTTGGTCTGTCCGGTTCACTGGTGATCGGTTTTCTCGATCTGCAGGCCAGTCGGGCGCACAACCGATTTTATAACGAGATTGAGGAATGGTTGTCTTCTATCTCGCGCGTTTCGGCGGCCGGGCCTGCGGGGGCCGGGGACGGAGAAACCTCATCGGCCTATGTTGGCGCTTTGCTCGAACAGACTGCAGATACTCTGGACCGGCTTTCCCATACGCTGGAGCGCCATACCCGTCAGCTTGATACAACGCTCCAGCGCTTTGCCGAAGATGCTCGTGAGGGGCAGGCCGAGGCGGCACGCGCCATGCGTGATGAGATCAAGGTATTGATCCGGACGCTGGAAGCACGGGACCGGGGCGGAGAATAGGTTATGTCCGGGCGTCGCTTCAATCGATTTGCCGAGACGGATGGTGGAGATCACTGGCCGGGTTTTGTGGATGCCCTGGCCACTCTGCTGCTGGTTATCGTCTTTCTGCTGTCGATCTTTGTCGCCGGCCAGTTTGCTCTGAGCCGCGCGCTGACCGGACGTGACGAGCAATTAAGTGCACTGAATGCACAGCTGGGTGCCTTGGCCGAACAGCTGGACCTGGCGCAGGATGAAAATGCCGCGCTGGAAGTTCGGATTACCGGACTGGAAACCGATGTGGCCGGATTAACCGAAGAGCGCGATGCGTTGACCGGCACGCTGGCCATGATGTCGATACAGAGCGACGAATTGAACAATGAATTGGCGGCCGAGCGCGAATTGTCGGCGGAATCGATGCAAGCGCTGGCGTTACTGAACCAGCAAATGCAGGTGCTGCGGACGCAAATTGCGGCTCTGAATGAGGCGCTGGAAGCGTCCGAGGCGCGGGAAGCTGAAGCGCAGACGCAAGTGGTCAATCTGGGTCAACGCCTCAATGCCGCGCTGGCAGAGCGGGCGTCTGAACTGGCGGTTTATCGATCGGAGTTTTTCGGGCGATTGCAAGCGATCCTGGGTAATCGAACGGGCGTTCGTGTGGTCGGCGACCGATTTGTGTTTGATACCGATGTTCTGTTCCCGTCTGGCTCGGCTGCCCTGTCGACAGAGGGGCGCGAAAGTCTGCGCCCCATCGCCGCCGCGATCATCCAGATTACCACTGAAATCCCGAGTGATATTGAGTGGGTGATCCGCATTGACGGTCACACGGATCCGCTGCCGATCCGCACCACTTACCCGTCCAACTGGCATTTGTCGGCGGCGCGGGCAATCTCGGTGGTCAATTGGATGGAAACCCTTGGCGTGCCCTCAAATCGGCTGGTGGCCGCCGGATTTGGGCAACATTATCCGATCGTCAGTGGACGCACAGAAGAGGCGTATGCCGCGAACCGGCGGATCGAGCTGAAGCTGACATCGCGATAGGTGATATGTCCCGCTTGCCCGCCCGGGAGTCCTCCTGTATAGACCCCGCTCCTGAGATTATTGAGTTGCGTGCGTCACAAAAGTTGGCGTGGCGCGGCGATAAAAGAAAGCCTGACCGATGAAAGCCGATATTCATCCTGATTATCACATGATCAATGTGAAGATGACCGATGGTACAACGTTCCAGACCAAATCAACCTTTGGTAAGGAAGGCGATACGCTGACCCTGGATATTGACCCGACATCTCACCCGGCGTGGACCGGCGGTAACCAGCACATGCTTGATCGTGCCGGCCGTATTTCCCGCTTCAAGGACAAGTTCGGCGGTTTCGTCTAGCAGCTGTCTGCTCTATCAAAAGAAAAGGCGCGCACCACTCGGTCCGCGCCTTTTCTTTTGTTTGATATCCAGCGCATTGCGCCAACAAAAAGGCCCCCCGAAAGTCTCGGAGGGCCTTTTTGTTGGTTCAGCCTGTCTCGTTGCTAGCCTTCGCCGAAGGCTCCACGCAGGGCAGCCATGTGGTCGGCGACCGGATTGGCATCCGTTTCCAAAGCGCCTTCCGCATAGAGGCTGTCATCAATGCGCTTGAGCCGCACATACAGCGCCTGCGAGCGTTCTACCAGGCTGGACAAAACCTGGGGGGCATTTTCGCCCTCGGGCCATAGTTTTTCGGTCGGCTTGTCCTCTACCAGGCGATATTTGCCATCGGTGGCGTCAATCGCAGACATTTCACCCTCGGCAACAGCGCGCTGGGCCAACAACCAGGAGGCGGTTTGCATCAGGCGCGTGGTCAGCTTCATGCTCTCGGTTGCGTAGGACAGGGCACCCGCTCGATCGAGCAATTTGGAATCGTCGCGACCGGGACCGTCCAGATATCCTGCTGTCTCTTCGACCAGGGACATGCCCTCGGCGAAGAGTTTTTCAAAAACTTCCGATGCGGCGAAATCAGCGGCACGCGTGGCTGGCTCGCCTCCAGCGGGAAAAAGGTGTGGTGTCGAAGTATCAGTCATTCAGCGTCCAATCATCGGTCGAGCATTCATCTGTGCGAATCAAAGCAAAGCCCGGGCCAGAGTCGCGCAATAGATTGATTAAACCTTGAAGACTGCGTCCGCAGCGCTGCGTCCAGCACGTTTTTTTTCAGTTATTTCATCAATTCGGGCAATTTCGGCGTGGATGAGCGCTTTTCGTTCGGCCAAGTCGTCGAGAGAGAGGGCGGAGAGGTCTTCGCCCGGCGTGATGGGGACCGGCCCGTTGGTGCTTGCGGCATTGTCGTCGTCATGGAACATGTCAGTTTCTCCGGCAGTGATGCCCCATCATATCCCGAACAGGCGAAAATCCCATGTCCGAACAAATGACGACCCGAATTGTGACAGCAATCCCGCCCGGTGGACCGGAGGTTTTGAAGGTTGAGACACGCGTTTCACGCGAGCCGGGACCGGGCGAGGTGCGGATCCGAACGGTCGCGTGTGGTGTTAATCGACCCGACCAAATCGAACGTCTGGGATTCTATCCAGCGCCCAGGGGCGCGCCGGAGGGGTTGGGACTGGAAGTCTCCGGTCATGTTGAGGCCGTTGGAGCAGATGTCGCGGGGCTACATGTTGGCGATGAGGTGTGTGCGCTGGTGGCAGGAGGCGGCTATAGCGACCGGGTGATTGCGCCAGCTGGATCGGTTTTGCCCTGCCCAAACGGTGTGAAGTTGCGCGATGCGGCGGGATTGCCCGAAACTGTATTTACAGTCTGGGCCAATGTTTTTGAGGGAGGTGGACTGCAGAGCGGGGAAACTCTGCTGGTACACGGTGGTTCGAGTGGGATCGGGACGACGGCGATTCAGATGGCGAAGGCGGCGGGTGCCATCGTGATCGCCACGGCGGGCAGCGCTGAGAAATGCGCGCTCTGTCGCGAGATCGGTGCAGATCATTCCATCAATTATCGTGAACAGGATTTCGAGGCGATCGTTAGCGAATTGGGCGGCGCAGATGTGGTTCTGGACATGGTGGGAGGAGAATATGTCCAGAAAAATATCAAAGTAATGAAGCCGATGGGGCGTATCGTGTCGATTGCATTTCTGCAGGGCGCGCAGGTGAATATCAATTTCCTGCCGGTAATGCTGAAGCGACTTACGTTGACTGGCTCTACCCTTCGGGCGCGACCGGATACGGAAAAAGCCCGCATTGGTCGTGCGGTCTTAGAGACGGTCTGGCCGTGGATCGAAAGTGGAAAAGTGAGCCCGGTGATCGACAGTACCTTTGCGCTTGATGCTGTTTGTTCGGCCCATGAACGCCTGGATGCCGGGGGGCATTCGGGCAAGATATTGCTGCTTCCCTAGCGTCCGGATGTCGGACAATGCGCGGCGAGCCTTTGCAGACTCGATTCCCTGCGATATAAGCGCCCCAAATCGCTTTGCTGATCAAACCATCTGATCGCCTGGCGTCGGAAGCCCCGAAGCTCGGCAACCGCGCCGGGCTTTTTTATTTTCTCCGAAGGAGTCACTGACATGACCGAAGTCCTGATGCCGAAAGCCACGGCCGTCTGGCTCGTCGACAACACTGCGCTGACCTTTGACCAGATCGCGGAATTTTGCGGCCTGCATTCCCTGGAAGTCAAAGGAATCGCCGATGGCGATGTTGCGGTTGGCGTTCGCGGTGCGGACCCCATTTCCAATGGCCAGCTGACCCGCGAGGAAATTGAAACTGCCGAAGGCAATGAAAAATATCGGATGACGGCGGTTAAGCCAAAATATTCCGATCTTCAGAAGCCTGCGAAGCGACGCGGTCCGCGTTACACGCCGCTCTCGCGTCGTCAAAATCGCCCCGATGCGATCGCATGGCTGGTCCGCAACCACCCGGAATTGTCTGACGCGCAAATCTCCAAACTGCTCGGAACTACCAAGACAACGATTGGTGCCGTGCGTGATCGCACACATTGGAATTCTGGCGCGATTAAGCCCACTGACCCAGTATCTCTCGGCCTCTGTTCGCAAATTGATTTGGACGAACAGGTCAAGAAAGCCTCTTCGCGTCGGGTCAAAATGGAAGCGGAAAATTCCGAACTTCTCAATGACACGCTCAAGCCGCTTGAAGAGCTCAAGCAAGACATTGAGAACACACCAGCTTCAGAAATCGATCTGGAAACACTTTTCGGTGGTGGCAATAAGCCAGCCGAAGAGGAATAGTTTTCTCGCATCCGAAACGAAAACGGCCGCCCTGATGGGGCGGCCGTTTTTGTTTGTTCTGATATTGCCTGAACTAGTCGATCGGCACTGTGTAATTGAGCGCCATGCGACCACCGTCGGCATAGATAGTGCTGCCTGTAATGTAACTGGCATCCCGTGATGCGAGGAAGGAGGCGACCGCGGCGATTTCATCGGGATCACCAATGCGCTGCAGCGGCGTGCGAGACATAATTTTGTCCATGGCCGCCTTGTCGTCATTGACCGCCTTGAGCACGTCCGTATTGATACTGCCCGGTCCAATGGCATTCACCCGAACACCATGAGGTGCGAGGGCCAGCGCCATGGATTTGGTCATTTGATCAATGGCCCCCTTTGTGGCGCAATAAGCGAGCTGGTCGGGAATGGCCATCACAGCATTGACCGAAGACATATTGATGATGGAATAGCGACGACGCGCATCATCGTGGCGCTCTCCGGCTTCCTTGATTTGATCAACCATTTGTCGCGATACCTCGCGGGCGACCAGGAAAAAGCCCTTAAGATTAACACCCATAACACGGTCGAAATCGGCCTCGGATAGATCGAGGATATCGCCTTTGGCCACGATGCCCGCATTATTGACGAGCACATCGATACGTTCAAACGCTGAACGGGTTTCGGCCAGCAAATTACTGACCGACAGTCGATCCGACACGTCGCAGGTGACGAAGAGGGCACGCTCTTTTGCGGCGCCGAGCTCGTCAGCGAGTTCCAGGCCTGATTCCTTATCAACGTCGGCGATGACGACTTTGAAGCCGTCTTCGCTGAGCCGGCGCGAGCACGCCTTGCCGATGCCATTGGCTCCACCGGTGATAATGGCGACGCGATCGCTGGAGGCCATAATGTCTATCCTTTTTAGGAGATGCGATCAGTCGATCGCGATGGGAAGCGGTTCATCTGACACAGGCGAGCGAGACGAGCAATAACGGAATTATCGGGGCATCCCCGCATAAGATCGATGCGGGTCGAGCTATGGATTGTGAGTGCGATTATAATCAGCTGTGATTTCCGGGTCTTCCGGTGAGAGACGGTAGGCGCGTGCAAATAAGCGGCGCGCCTCCCGATTTTCGCCCAGCCGGTCCTTGGCGGTCGCGAGCGAGTGCACGATCGCGCCGATGTCTGGCTCAGCCTCAACGGCCATCTCACAGAGTGGAAGCGCGGTTTCTGCGCGACCATCCTGGATCAGTGTCCAGCACAACATATTTAAGGTGGAGCCGTTCTCCGGCTCTAATTCGACGGCGCGACGCGCATCCTGTACCGCCGCAGCCGTTATGCCGGCGTCGAGCAGGGCACCAGACCGGTTGAGCCAGGCTCCAACCCAGCCCGGCTGTAATTGTACGACGCGGTCAAAAGCGACAACGGCTTCCGTGTGACGCTCCATGCCCTGGTAGAGAATACCCAAGTTGAGGTGGACCATGAAATCGTTGGGCGTGAGTTGAGCGGCCCGCTGAAAATCATCCAGGGCGGGGTCGATCATATTGAGTTCGGAGCGGGCGATGCCGCGATTGCGCCAAAGCGTGCCGTCGGTAATCTCGGCCTGCATGTTCGCTGCGATAGCAAAGGTCGTATTGATTTCGATCAACGCTTCGCCGTAACGCTCCTCGAACAAGTAGGCTGCCCCCAGTGCTGAATGAATGTCGGCCTCGATCTCCGGCTCGAGTTCCTCAGTGTCCAGACAGGTCTGAAGCTGGGTGATTGCCTCAGCGCTATTGCCGGATTGCAGGGATAACAATCCCTCCAGGCAAACCGATCTTTCCACTTGCGCCTGGGCCGCCGGGGCCAGAAGCAGGATCATGCCAGTCAGGTATGTAGCGATACGACGCATCTAAATCTCCAGACATCTGAAGGCATGCTATCACGCAAAAGGGGCGACCCGAAAGCCGCCCCTCTGCTATGTGTGTTCAAATAAGCGCGATCAATGTTGTCGTCGCAATACAGCAATCTGCTCCTTGAGATGTAATTTCTCTTTCTTCAGCTGGTGTATTTCAAGCGAATCCGCAGAGGGATGTCTGGCTACATCGTCGATTTTGGAATCAAGACGAGTGTGACGTGCGTCGAGCTCACGGATGCGTGCTTCGATTGGCATGGATATGTCTCCCTTGTGCTGAAGTGGATAAGGGGATTGAAGCATGAAACAGAGCAATGTCTACTCACAAAAAGTTTCTTAGTTAGGAGAAAGTGAAGATGGATCGACTCATTGTCGGGGTCTCCGGGGCGTCCGGGATCATCTATGGAATCAGAACTCTCGAGGCTTTGCAGTCACTTGGCATTGAAAGCCATCTGGTGGCCTCGAAGGCCGCGGAGATGACGCTTGGTTATGAAACAAAACTGTCGATTAAAGAATTTCGGGCGCTCGGCGACCATGTCTACAAAATGCCTGACGTTGGAGCCCCGATTGCATCAGGTTCGTTCGGCACGCTGGGGATGATTATCGCTCCCTGCTCGGTACGAACCATGTCGGAAATTGCGACGGGTGTGACATCGAGCTTGCTGACCCGTGCGGCCGATGTGGTGTTAAAAGAGCGCCGCACGCTTGTCTTGATGGTGCGAGAGACACCCTTTCACCTCGGCCATATCCGCACGATGGAGACCTTGGCGGAAATGGGAGCGATTATCTGCCCGCCCCTTCCGGCCTTTTATGCGCAGCCCGTGACGATCGATGATCTGGTCAATCAGTCTGTTGGGAGAGCCCTGGATTTGTTTGATTTGGATTGGGATGCGACACGTCGTTGGGGCGAAGATCTTGAAGGTGGTCGGCGCGGCTAAAAAATTTCGATGATTCTGGGTGAATCAATGCGGTTCCTCGTGATTTGAAAATCTCTCATTCACATGCCCTGCGAAACCCTGTAAGAGTGCCGCCTCGCACGTGTCGGGTGCAGTTTGTTGCGAATGCCACCGCCGTCAGCCCCGTCACATACACTGTAAAGCCAGCAGAAAAGACCGCCCTGGAATGGACAATTCTTCCATTGATCAGCAGGAACTTGTTACGCGCATCAAGCACTTGCGCGAAGAGCATGAGGCCCTGAACCACGAAGTGGACGCTGTCGCTGAAAATGGCGTGGTGGACCAGCTTAAATATGCGCGAATGAAGAAAGACAAGCTGAGAATCAAGGACGAAATTTCATCGCTGGAAAATCAGCTGACTCCGGACATCATCGCCTAAACGAAATCGAGCCCACTGCTCGGCGGGTGGTTCTGGAAATTAATTGGGCTGTGATGTCGTGTTTTTTTGCTCGGCTTTTCGGGCATACATGGCGGCATCGGCAGCGGCGAGCGCCTCATCGGCCTTGTTTCCGCCGATGAGCGGATAACATCCCCAGGCCGCACCAACGTGCAGGGATTTGTCCTCGTGTGTGAAGGGCGTGGTCGCGATCAATTCTGCCAATTCGTGCGCTTTGGTTTCTGCGCCTTCGGCACCGGTCAAGGTCAGCACAACGCCAAATTCGTCCCCGCCCAGGCGACCTACGGCGTCAGTCTCGCGGACGTGAGCTGACAGCACGGATGCCACATGATGCAAGGCATCATCACCGGCGGCATGTCCATAATTGTCATTGATCGCCTTGAAGCCATTCAGGTCGAGGAATATCAGGGCAGATGGAGCATCGTGACGCTCGGCCAAGGCGAGGGCACGACTGACCTCGCGTAGAAAGGCACGGCGATTGAGCACGGGTAGCATGACATCGTGATCGGCCAGAGATTCCAGCTCACGGATCTTGCCGCGCAACATATCGGTATCTTTGCGGAGTTGATCTACTTCACCCATCAATGAAAGCAGGGCGCGCTGGACATTGGTTGTTAATTCAGATTCGGGAACGCCCATAATTGATGCGGCATCGCGCGGTGCGGTGGTTTCCTGGACGGCTGCAGCACCGGCTGTTTTCGCTGTCTTCGTTGCACGAGAAACCGGAGCGGAATTTTTTAAATGGCCAATACGCATAGGGCAATCCAACGTGATTCTGTTGAATTACAGAGTCGCGATGTGTGGTTAAGAAACAGTCAAATTGTCGTCGAAATTCCTAGTGCAACAGGGAAAACTTGACCTCGGGCGCGGGATGTCTATTTTCCCGCGCTTCTTTCTTCCCCTGCAGGAAGCATTATGAGCGATACACCGCTGTCTTCATCGTCCTCGAAAACCACTGACACCGCACCTGTGGCAATCGTTATGGGTTCGCGCTCGGACTGGCCCACAATGTCGCGTGCGGCGCAGGTCCTCGATGAACTTGGCGTGGCCTATTCAAGCGGGGTCGTCTCCGCTCACCGCACCCCTGATCGCATGTATGAGTTCGCTCGCGATGCACGTGAGCGCGGCGTGAAAGTGATTATCGCTGGTGCGGGCGGCGCAGCGCATTTGCCGGGCATGATTGCTTCAATGACATCGCTCCCTGTGCTGGGTGTTCCGGTGCAATCCAAGGCGCTGAGCGGCCAGGACAGCTTGCTGTCGATCGTACAGATGCCGGGTGGTATTCCCGTCGGCACGCTGGCGATCGGTGAGCCCGGCGCGATGAATGCCGGCCTGCTGGCTGTGTCGATCCTGTCGACCTCGGATGCAGACCTTGCGGCGCGGCTTGATGCCTGGCGCCAGGCACTCAGTGACAGTGTTCCCGAGACGGTCGAGGACTGATCCGGATGAGCCAGTCTCCCCTCGCACCCGGTTCGATCATCGGAATTTTAGGCGGCGGGCAATTGGGCCGGATGCTGGCGGTCGCTGGCGCCGAACTTGGCTTTGACGTTCATATTTATGATCCGGAACCGGATTGTCCGGCATCGCGCGTCGCCGCGCGCTCCTGGACGGCGCCGTGGACGGATGCCGGCGCGGTGCAGGGTTTTGCGGATCGCTGCGATGCGATCACCTTTGAGTTTGAGAATGTCCCGGTAGAAACTGTGGCGATTGCCTCGCGTGTTTCCGAGCTGAGGCCCGGTGCGCGTTCTCTGGAGCTGACACAAGACCGGATCGTCGAGAAAAACTTCATCAATGAAGCGGGTGTCCAAACGGTGCCGTATGCCGCCGTTGAAAGCCTGGCGGATCTGACGGATGCTATAGCACAAACCGGTTTGCCGGCCGTGCTGAAGACCCGGCGTTTTGGTTATGACGGCAAGGGGCAGGCCTGGATCCGGACCGCCGCGGATGCCGAACAGGCCTGGACCGCGATTGGCGAGCAGTCGGCCATTCTTGAGGGTGCGGCGGCGTTCAAGCGCGAGCTGTCCATTGTCGCGGCCCGCGGGCTGGATGGTGTGATCAAAGCCTATCCGCTGGTCGAGAATGTCCACGGGGATGGCATCCTCAAGCTGACCCGCGCACCGGCGACAGGCATCAATGATGCCATGCGGAAACGTGCCGGAGAGATTGCCCAGGTGCTGGGTGACGGGCTCGATCATGTCGGTGTGTTTGCTGTGGAGCTGTTTGAGCTGGCGGATGGCGAATTGCTGGTCAATGAGATCGCGCCACGGGTTCATAATACCGGCCACTGGACCATGGATGCCTGCGCTTGCGGGCAGTTCGAACAGCATATGCGCGCCGTGGCCGGCTGGCCGCTGGGCGATCCGGCCCCGCACTCGACCGGGCTGATGAGCAATCTGATCGGCCATGATGTCGATGACTGGCAGGCCTTGGCAGCGGATCCGCGGGCGCGTTTGCATTTGTATGGCAAACGCTCGGTACGCGATGGCCGCAAGATGGGTCATGTGACCCGTTTGGGGTAATTGTAGGCTAAGCCTGCAAATCAGCTTGGTGATTGTGTCGAGCAGCGCCAAGAATATGTCATGCCGTCTACACAGTCCCACACTCCAACCTGCAGCCGCCACTACGAAACCGGTCCGTTCGACCTGATCGGGGATGTGCACGGCTGTGCGTCTGAGCTGGAGGCGTTGCTCGAACGGTTGGGCTATTGGATCGAAACTGATGGTGTTGAGGGCTGGCGCTCCTACACAATCACCCATCCGCAAAATCGCCGCGTTATTTTTCTCGGTGATCTGGTCGATCGCGGCCCGCGATCTCCAGATGTGTTGCGGCTGGTGAAGTCGATGGTTGAGGGCGGCAGCGGGCTGTGTGTGATTGGCAATCATGATTTCAAATTGATGCGCTGGTTGGACGGAAAGTCCGTGAAAATGAGCCACGGCATTGAGCAAACGATTGCCCAAATACAACTTCAACCCGAGGGATTGGGCGAGGAGATGCGCGTGTTTATTCAGGGTCTGCCAACGCACATGGTGCTCGATGGTGGCGCACTCGTCGTAGCGCATGCAGGCCTGCGAGAGGATTTGCACAATACCTGTTCGGACAAGGAGAAATCCTTCGCCCTGTTTGGTGATACGACGGGACAACGGGATGAGCACGGATTGCCGGAGCGGCGCGATTGGGCAGCGGAGTATTCCGGCTCGGCGGCTGTGGTGTACGGCCATATGGCGGTGGCTGAGGCGCGCTGGGTCAATAATGCGATCTGTCTGGATACAGGCTGTGTGTTTGGTGGCGAGTTGACGGCGCTACGTTGGCCGGAACGCGAATTGGTGCATGTGCCGGCCGAGCGCACTTATTTTGAATCGCCCCGCGGTCTGCGCTGAGCGCCCGGACTCCATTCCGTATCCGTGTGCCTTTCGAAGCCTCCCTTCACCCGATTACGGGGAGAGGGACCGCGAAGTGGCAGAGGGGGAATATGACGCGGCTTGCATCGCTTCACTCCGTCACCTTCGAGCACGCCTGCCGCGCACCCACTTCCCCCGTGGGCGGGGGAAGCAAAGGTTGGCGTTACAGCCCTGCGCCGTGACGTATCTTGCCGAGCATGGCCTCCAGGTCGGGCAGATCGGCGGTCATGCGGGTCAGCTGGCCCTTGGTCTTCTCGAAATCCATGACGTTCTGGATACGGCGATCGAGGAAGGCGTGGGCGTCGGGTTTGGCGGTGTCGTCTTCATTGAGCCAACTCGACAAGGTGGAGCCGTAGACGGCAGAGAGAATCGCCCGTTTGGAATAGAAATTGACGTCTGTTGAGGTGTCACCGACGGCGCGCCAGATAGTGTCGGCGGTCGCCCAGAGCAATTGCGGTGCATCGCTGGCGGCATCGGGCAGCAGCAGACGTGCGCGGGCCCGACGAGCGGCCTCTTCGTGGCGATTGACTCGTTTGAGGCGCTCCAGAACAGCGAAGGTGATGCGCTCGCGGATCTTCATCGACAGGAGATCGGCCTTGATAATGACCTTGCCGGCTTCTTCATCGAGCTGTCGCGACCAGGCGCAAATCAGGTCGAGTTCCTTGCGAGGGCACGCGAGTTGAGCGTCCCCTTCGGAGAGACCCACGTCCTTGCGCGCGATTTCGAACGTCGCTTGTGTCCAGCCATCAAAGGCGACATGTGGCAAGGCGGCCTCAACGAGGCGCAGCCGGTTGAGATGATTTCGTGAATGCGAAGATGTGTTGTTATTAGCCATATGTGTTGTCTAACCCACACGATGTGCGACGTCACCTGCAGACTCGTGAAAGGCAGTGTGGACACGACGTCGCAGCGGTGCTATTGCCCGCGCCTCTGGCGAACTAGCGACGTGGGTGAAGCTCACGTCCATAACATTATGGAGAGAGTATCATCGTACAGATCGTTGTCCGCGATAATAATGTGGAGCAAGCACTCCGCGCGCTGAAAAAGAAAATGCAGCGGGAGGGTACCTTCCGTGAAATGAAGCGTCGCAATCATTATGAGAAGCCTTCCGAGAAGAAAGCACGTCAGAAGGCGGAAGCCATTCGTCGTGCACGCAAGCTCGCGCGCAAGCGGGCGATGCGCGAAGGTCTGATTCCGGGCAAGCCCAAGCCGGTCAGTCGCTAGGGTTCGCCAGAACCAATAGAATTGCGTAATTGAAAGCGCCGCGTCCCTAAAGGGGCGCGGCGTTTTCTTTTATCCGGGATATGGTGAGTGGGTCAGCCTCAACGACCTGATATATCAGGCCTCGGAAACGGGCTTTTTCTTGCCGAAGCTGAACCAGCCCTTGATCGTGTCCTGATTGGCGTGGTTGAGCGCGCCCATGCGGAATAGCCGTCCGGCCGTCCAGGTGACGATCAGCGCGGTGGTGAGCATGACGGCAGTGGTGCCGACAAGGTCAAACAGAGGCGGATCGAGTGGCAATCGCGCCAGCATGATGAAGGGCGTCCAGACCGGTATCCAGCTGGCGATGGCGACGACCGGACTGTCGGGTGAATCAAACGCCGTCATGATGATGAAGAGTGGTGCCATCATGACCAGCAGGATCGGGCTCATCAAAGATTGGGCATCTTGCAGGGT
>JAQXCQ010000167.1 GCA_029251785.1 Maricaulis sp.
TCACGGAGCTTGTCAGACATGAGCTGACCTCCTTGTTGATCGGGCGCAGTTAAGTTGGAACCAGCATCGACGGCGCGCCCGTCGCCGATACGGCATTGGTGTCCTGCGCGGCCGCGAGACACGACTGCGAGGTGATTGGCTTTGATGTTTCGTTGAACGGCGTCGTAGGGCTCGCCTTGGTCTGTCTGACCAGGCGTCCAATCAATGTCACAGGTGTAACCGGCTGAGAGCTCTTGCTTGCCCGCCTGAACCTTCTCGATAACGTCCTGATCCATCAGCGTGAGAGGCACCCGGACGTAGCGAATATCGCCGTCCTTCTCCTCGAGCACCTCATCACCGGTGGAGCCGACACTGAAGCGTTTCCAATTGTCCGCTGAGACCATTTCTGGTGGGTGATCATCCGTCATCGGCCGGTGAGCGAAGGACCTCATCGTCGCGTCCGAGAACACCTCATCACGTGGGCGATAGACGCGGATCACATCGCTATGGCCCTCGCCCATTTCCGAACCGAGATATTCCTGGATGCCGGTTCGAGCGATCCGGGCCTGACCAACCAGATAGCCGTCAGAGGTTATACGAACGCCCTCCAGAACCACGCGATCGCGGAACCGGGCGTCTTTGGTGACAGTGGTCATGGGATTGCCTTTCAGGCATGAAAAAGGGCCGCTCGATTGAGGGCCCTTGGGTCAGATTATCGTTATCAACTGATTTATCGTTACAGCAACAGATCCGTCGACCGATCCTCAACCACTTTGAATTTGGTGAACGCCAGTCTCGTTTGTTTAAGCGCAACATCATTCACAAGACATTTAATTGCCGCTTGGAATTCTTCGATTGTTGGATTCCCGTCAATAGAACTAGCCTCTCTAAATCGCTCCCCGAGCCAGACCTCCTTTAATTCCATCGAGTGCTCAAATCCTTCGAAGTACATGGATTTCTTGTTGGGCCTTCGCTTAACAATTGACGAACGGTACCTCCACTCATCTTCATATTCCCAAGATTCGTGTTTCACCATGCGGTTCCGAAGAATTTGATTGGGAGCGCCTGCTTCTCCAGCTGACATCGCCTCTTCGAATGGCTCGCGATAAGGCGAGTATTTGATTTTAATCAACCTTTTTTGAGGTATCTCAAACCCTAGAACCACTCCGCGATGACTATCGGCGTAGTGGCTCCACATTAAACCAACACTCATCGTCGAGCTGAAACAGATAAACCCAAGTTCTTGGTCAGTTTTTTTCACCCATCGGTCGACTCTCCGCCGGAGATCGCGGTCGCCGATATTGAACCCACGAAATTCCAGCGGATCGTTCATGTCGCTAATTCGCGATAGTTTCAGCTGTTCGCTCTGAATCGCTTCAAGCGCATATTTCCCCTTCATATAGTGATAAACTCGCAAAGGTGCGCCTCCCGACTGGTTCTTCACACGGGTATGTGAATAGTCATTTCGGGTCAATCACCGCTCTCGCCTTGCACCGGCACCTGATCTCATGCCCAGGGTGCCCGGTACCCTTTGGCGCTCTGGCCCAGTAAAACCGCTTGCCGTTATTGGCGCGATGAGTGTCCCGCTCTCGGCCATCAAGATTGGTCTTCCAGTCGTAGTGCGTCAGGCCGGCTTGTTGATGTCGGACATGATCAAGCGACGAGCTGAACGATCCCAGCTGGTCACGGGCAATCAACCTCGCCCGCGCCGGAGCGAACTTGAATTGCTCTCTCAGCACTTTCGCCAACGCGGTCGAACTCATACCCTCGCCATAAGCCGTCCAGATCGCGCTCTGAACGCGCTTGGCCAGTTCCGCTGACAATCCTTCAATCAGAGCGACATTGCGCTCCAAGGCAGCCTTAAGCACCGGCGCAACGTCAGCCCGGCTCATGAAGGGCAAGATGTCCAGACGGACAGTGCCAACCACATTCGCAGCGAACCGCTCACGATGCCAGAGCTCCAGATCGTTCAACCAGCGATCAATCCTGGGCACTGTCTGGCCGGCAACAACCTCACTATCACGAAGCGCGACTTGCAAAGCCGCTTCAATCGCCATCGGCGAAGCGGCTGATTGAGACGACCGCACTGCACTGATCAGACTTTCACGAACTGATCTGCGCCAGCCTGCAACAATGGTTGCTACGATTGCGGTCAGGCTTTTCTCCTGAGCCTGAGTGTTCACGATTGCCGGCAGGACCGCGGTTGAGACCAGCCCGGAAGCTGATGCCATCCGCGGCAGATCATAATCGCTCATCAGACTTGATCTGGACTCTCAGAGCCGTCCGGATCGAGATCGTCATCGCCGCCAAGAGCTGCAAGCTCAAACTCATCCATCGCCGCATCTAGCCCCGGCAACATCCCGTCTTGAATCAACATATTGGTCGTGGCTTCACCCAGGGCTTCAACGGGAATCAGGGCTGTTCGCACAATCGTCTCGATCGCCTTGGCCTTGGTCGCCATGATCTCCGCTTCATCGGATTTGGATAAACGCCAAAGCGGCGTCCAGCGATAATCGATCTCTTCTGGACGACTTCCCAAAGCTGACCGGATCAACACCTCATCAAGACGCGCCAGAGCGGGCCTGAGGATCGTTTCCTGGTCCGCACCGATACGATCATAGTAATTGCGCATATCGCCGTCACCGGTCGCATTGAGCCCCTTTGGCGAGGTGCCAATCAAACGCGTAGCCGGTATGTCTGCCGCTCCTGCAGCGATCTCCAAATACTGGCTGAGCAGCTCAGGCATCTGAGAGAAGTTGACCTGCTTTTGTTGCCAGTCTTCCTCAGCATCGAGCAACGTCACGCTCATGGATGATTTCATCTGCGTGGCGAGCATGAACCGCTCTTGAAGCCGCGCGGTATATTCCTT
>JAQXCQ010000227.1 GCA_029251785.1 Maricaulis sp.
GTGCACACACCCTTCGACAAAACCGAGCGCTATCAAAATACGTCAACCATTATCCTGCCGCGCTGGATCCACGCGCCGGCAACTTTCATGTGGGTGTGGCAGAACTATCATTCCATACATCACCTTTTTCCGCGCGTGCCGTTTTATGATTATCGCAAACTTTTCGAGGACATCAGGCCCGGCATGGAAGAACGCGGTGCGCCGATATTGGATATGCAGGCGCGCGACTAACGGCGCATATTCAGCAAAAACGCCAACACCGCCGGTGCCGCCTGAACATACAGAATGGTCGGGCTGGCCGTCATCGATCCATAGACTCCCGCAGCGATCACGCAGGCCAGGAAGAACAGGATGAATTCCTTGCTATTGCGCACCACACCCCAGATCAGGCCCGCAGCGAGGAAGCCATTATACAGCCCCTGATTGGCGGCCAGCACAGCGGTGCTTGCCGCTTCTTCCGCCGTCGTCCCGAAGACCTGCATGCCGGCGGGTTCCTGCCAGAGGAACATTTCCAGGGCGAGAAAGCCGAGATGGAGCGCGGCGACGATAAGTGCGGTGATGTTGGCGATGAGTTTCATGGATGGGTCCCCTTGGCGTGAGCATGGCAGGTGGTGATGGCTGGGGCAAATCAGCCGATCGGGCCGAGCAAGGCACTCAGTGCCGCCACATAGGCTTTCAGCGCTTCGCGACCCGCCTTGGTAATCCGTATTTGTGTGAGAGGCTTGCGATCCAGGAAGCTCTTTTCAATGGACACATAGCCGGCATCCTCAAGCTTGCGCATATGGATCGACAGATTACCCTGGGTTGCGTCGAGGGCTTTCTTCAGTTCGGTGAAATCAGCCACTTCGGCATTGAGCAGATAGGTCATGATCCCCAGGCGCAGGCGCCCATGGATCACATCATCGATCTGGCCGATGCCCGACTTATCCTTGCCGGCGGACATGTCAGCCCTGCCCCGCCTGATGATCGATCTTCATCATCACCCAGCCGGGCAAGGCCATTAGCCCGAACAGGGAGATTGAAGCGATGAGGATATAGGTGCCCAGATCTTCGGTCATGCCCATGGCGATGGCGGAAACAAACCAGCCGATCGCCACCGCGGCCAGCCATAATTGTTTGCGCAGACGGGCCGCGACAAACCAGGCACCCCCCTGTAGCGCGAACACGACGGGCGCATAAATCAACCAGGGATCAGCGGATTGTGTGCGCCAGGATGCCAGGCCGATAACGATGACGATGCACAAATTGGCCAGTCCCGCCGCCTGGAAAGCCGCCTCATAGGCGCGACCCACAACCGTCTTGGGTCCCGTGTTTCGATCCCGCCACAACACAATTCCCAGGGCGAAAAGGAAAGTGATCGTCACGCCGGCAAGAAAGCTGACATAGACCGGGCCGGAGAGCTCGATCACGCCGGTCATCTGGGCCCACTGAACCAGCGTTTGAAGACCATATAAAGCGCCGGCGAAAAGAAGAATCGGACCGAGACTCCCATTTGGCGCGTCGTCGGACTCCACAAGATTGCGGATAAATGCGAGGTCCTCGCGGGCATTTTCCTGGGCACTTTCCCGGGCGGTTTCCAAATCCTGGCTCATCATCTCACTCCCTTATCGTCGCTTATCGCCTGATTCATGCCTGCTGCGAGGCCGCATCGGCCGTCCTGGATTCCTCCCCGGCTTCCTGCTTGGTAGATTTTCCCGGATAGCGCCGCCCATTGAGCCAACCGCCGAGGAATGTATTGCGGACCATCACATGATAACTCGCCAGAAGAATGGACAGGGTGATCGCCAGCAGGAACGCAAACTTGGCCGGGGCCGGCATAACCAGATCAGCGAGCGCGACCTGCAAGAACATCAGGACAGGCAGGTGCATCAGGTAGAGCCAGTAGGACGAGTCGGCGAGATAGCGTCGCACTTTGCTTTCCCCGGACCAGACCAGCAGGGCGCCTCCAGTCAGTCCAAAGGTCCAGGCCCATCCAGCGATTGTATAGACCGCCGCATAGATCAACTTGTCCTGGTCCTGAGCTGCGGGAGCCCAGGCGATATCCGTGCCGACGATGGACAGGCTGTAGACTGTCA
Organism: Maricaulis sp.; assembly: GCA_029251785.1. Taxonomy (GTDB): domain Bacteria; phylum Pseudomonadota; class Alphaproteobacteria; order Caulobacterales; family Maricaulaceae; genus Maricaulis. The sequence continues at coordinate 2,076 of JAQXCQ010000227.1, forward strand.
GACCCACGGCGATGCCCAGATAGAGCAGGCACTGGCGCTTGAAATGCTCCAGCAGGCCGCTTTGGCGCTGGATCAACCAGCCAATCGCGAAGGCAGACCCATAGCCGATCAATGCGCCGCCATTGGGGATAAAGCCATAATCGGGCGTGGGAATACCAAACCACATGAACCACATCGGATTATACCAATACCAGGCCACCATCGGCGCTGCGACGATCACCAGCCCCAGCGGGGATTTCAGCATGACAGCAATCGTGCGGTCGATTAGCCGTCGCAGGATTTGGTTGGCGTCAACAATGACCGCCAGTCCTTTGACCGCAAATGCCGCGACATAGAAGACAACCAGCAAATACAGGAACCAGAGATGGGTCAGCGGGAATGTGCGCAGCCCCAGATCCGGCCCACCACTGTCATCCTCGGGCAACTCCCCCCCATTGGCCCGGATCGCGCCCCAGATATAGGCAGCGATGACCGCAGCAAACAGCGGCATCCAGAAAATGACCATCGGCAGGGCGACCCGCTTGAAACGATCTATGGCAAACGAGATTGCGCCTTTGCGATGGAAAGCCATCCGGGCAAAAAACCCTGCGAGCATGAAAAACGTCAACATGCGAAACATGTGCGAGACAAAGAAGACCAGGTTGAAGCCTGTATTCGCCTGACTATCGATAACCGGCCACATAAACATGCCCGGCATGAATGAAATCGCCGCATGAAACACGATACCCAGCAAAAGCGCCGAGCCGCGCAAAGCATCCAGCGCATGCAGTCGTTGGGGGGAAGAGGCCGTCATTTTAGTCTCCAGAATTTCCAATTGAAGACTGGGTAACACAAACTTGTTTGTTTTGTAAACCTTCCAAATTGATGGGCGGGTCGGCGAACGAAGATTTGGGGTCGAGATTGCGGTGTGTGGAGGCGAGACAAACCGGGAAAACTGTAAGCGAGGTATCCGGTCTACAATGTAAACTATCTATCCGGTTGCTCATACGCGTCGCTACAACTCATCAATACTCGCCTTGTAATCCCCGGCTTCCGCCTTCAACCATGCCCTCACAAGCAGGTTATAGACCTTGTGATCAACCCAAAATTGAGATTGAAAGGGTCTAGTTTCAGTTTAGGATAGGCGTGTCTGAGGTTGAATGACGGGTAAATTGTGAAAAGTTGTTCGTTACTTGCTGTTAGCGTTATGTTGCTGTGTTCTTGCGCGATGACCCAGGAGGGTGAGCCGCTACCAGATATCAGCCTACAATCGGTGTCCAACGGGATGTGTACGGCGCAGTCGGGTCGGATCGCGGAGGCAATTGAGTGTGTAGGTTTCGACGCGGCGCGCTACACGTCAGACGAAAGCTTGAGGATGCGCCTGCCTCGGCTTGTCGAGACGTGTCGCGATTTTGACTACGATATAGCCGGCGCAGAACTTTCGGATACTCGAGTGTCCGGCGTGCAAGGTGTGTCCTTATATACTGAGAACTATCAGTTAGACGACGTCATTATTGGGTCCATGCCCTACGAGGGAAATATCCCGGCATTATTTGAATTGGTCGGAGCAAGTGCTCAAGAGAACTCGATTGATATCGATCCTGATTTGGAGGCCTCTCACACCCTCGTAATGTCTTATAACGCAATATTTGATCAACTGCCGTCACTAACTGTTGCGTACACCCAAGCCAGTTGTCGTGTAACATTCGTCGAGGATGAATTTGGAAGACACCTGACCGTATATCTATCTGAAACGTTGACTGGAGAAACCTTCGCAGAGTCATCTGACCAGGTTGCCGCGTGTGCGGGATACGCCGTCTTTTCCGTCCTTGGTTTAGAATTCTATCACGACAGCTTGGCTGGGCCAGAAGCGGTCCCTGAATGGCGCAATATCGACTCTAATTCACAGATTATCTTTAACGGTCCTCGCGTTGGGTTCCCAATTACCCCAAGCGCGGAATGCCTCCTCGGCTTTATGCCGCTCTTACATATTACGGGGGATGTCACTCTGGCTGAGTATTATGCCAGAATTGAAATGTTGCTCAATATTCTTGGCGATGAATCAAGTAATTAGCTGATCGACAAACCGGACCAGACCCACATTTTCCTCCACCGCCTGCGGGGGAGCGCGCAGCGCTTGTGGCGACACCTCGCCTGCGGCTTGGCCCTATAACTCATCAATACTCGCCTCATGATCTCCCGCCTCAGCCTTCAGCCATGCCACAAACGCCTGTGCATCTTCGCCCAGTAACCGGCTCCGCGCCGTGACGATGTGATAGGCCGAGCGGACCGGGGTCGCGCCTTCTGCAAACAGGGATACCAGACGCCCCGCTGCCAAATCGTTCTGGGCCAGCGCCCTCTTGGCCAGGGCGACACCCCTCCCCGCCACCGCCGCGTCCAGCACCAGCGCAGACTGATTAAACCGCACGCCCCGTGTCACATCGACATTGCGGATCTTGCGGAGTTTGAGCCAGGAGGGCCAGTCGGCGCCGTCTACGTCGCTTTCCGGGGAGGCGTCGTGGAGCAATGTCTGACCGGCGAGGTCGGCGGGGGCGGTGATCGCACCGCCGTCCCGAAGCAGGTCGGGGGAGCAGACAGGGAGGACTTCCTCGGCGAGGAGCTTTTCTTCATTCAGGGTCTGGTCGCCGCCGGGGCCGTAGCGGATGGCGAGGTCGGCGCTGCCGCCGGACAGGTCGGCGCGTTCGTGGTCGGCGGAGATCCAGACTTCGATATCGGGGTGCAAATCCTGGAAGCGGTGCAGGCG
>JAQXCQ010000231.1 GCA_029251785.1 Maricaulis sp.
ATTGGACCTTCCTTTCCAGTTGCCCGGTGCATGGCGACATCAAGCTCTAGCGCCTGCGGCAAACTCAAGGGCGAGTAGTTGGATTGATCAGGGTCAGCGGCACATCTGATGCGTTGACCAGACTTGCCAATCACCCCGCCTGCCCCATCCGCCGTCAGAGTATCCATCACCCGCGTTACAGCTTCAGCAAAGGTTCCTGGTGGTCTTGATTTAATCGCGGTCATTGGAAGCTGCCTTGAACGTTTTAATGGAAGTTGATGGCCGGATCGGTTTGTGTGCCGGGGCAATCAGGGAGAAAGCTATGAACTTGGTAGAGAAGACTGAAAGCCGGGCCAGCGCCCTTCGAGAGTTGGCAAATTGGCCATGGATCAGCTCAGAGGGACGTGAGGCATTGCTCGCCGCGGCGGACCTTTATTCAGCGCGCGCTCAGATGATGCGAACCCGGATGATCGCTTGAAAATCATCGACTGAAATTGGTCGCTGCACGCGTTAACGAATGTGACAATTTTTGTCACCCGTTCTCTATATGTTCCCACTTCAATCAAAAAGAAGCGGGGAATGGCATGGTGAAATTTAGTTACTTTGTGTGCGGGCAATCTGATGTCGTCGCAAACGGAGACGCGGTCGTTATCGATATTCCGAGTGGCGACGAGATTATCTCCGTCGCCCTCACCCGGCATGCAGCACGATGTCTGCAAGAAGGTCTTCGAAGAGCCTTGGATGAAACCCAAAGAAGCAATGTCTTCAATTTTGAGAAGGAGAGCGATCATGGGTGATCACTTCGGCGTTCGATCCACGAACTCGGAGACACGCCCAAAGCACCTTCTATCACCACAGCCATCTTAAGAGACGGCGTTGCCTTCCCGTTTCGGAGCTTACAGACCTGTGCGGCACTACAGCCGATCAACCTCGCGACCTGGACATCTATGAGACCACGATCTGACATTGATTTTGAAAGTTCGAGATTTCCTGGTGATTTGCTCATTTCAACAACTTGCCAGTATGGCAATTCCGTTGCAAGCACAAATTTGCCAGTTTGGCGGTGGTTGTGATGTTGCCGAACTGGCAAATTGTGCGTATGGGCAAGTCATACTTCACAGAATGGCGGGAGCATCGCTCCCTAACTCAAGAGCAGGCCTCTGAGGCAAGCGGCATCTCTGTGTCCGTACTAAGCAGAATAGAAAACGGAAAGCGCAAGTTTGATGAAAATCATCTCGCAGCTCTCGCCAAAGCCTACAATTGCGACACCTGGGAGTTGTTAGGGCGTAACCCGCTCGATGAGCCCGCCCCGGTTACAAGCATCTGGGCTCGCATTCTCGATAAATCCAAGCAGGCGCAAGCCCTGCAGGTGTTAGAGACATTTACTGATAAGAAGAAGGCTTAGTCACGCAAGCGACAACTGCCGTCACGAACGCAGTGTGTTTCTCACGCGATTCTAACCACATATTCTTGGCGACCCGATTCCCCGTTTAACCAAAGCACGGCTTGGCATCTGGCATATATTGCCATATTGGCAATTTTGTCGTTGACATTAACTTGCCGGTCTGGCAACTTCATATCATCAACCGATGGGAGAAGCATCATGAATACGACGCACCAAACAGCTGGAACATCAACCCGCAACGCCTCCATAAACGGCGCTGTAGCGATGCGCTCAAACGTAAGAGCAACACCCTCCCCTCAGCGCAATGATCGCTTCGACAATGCGACCAACCGCTCCATCGATGCTTGCCAAACAGCTCGCGTAAAGATGGACCGTGAGACCTGGCTTACTGCTCACAAGGACGAGATCGACGCGCGCTACCAAAAGCTGGCCAGCGCGGATGATCAAGCTATTCGCGATCTGATGCGTGAAGCAGCCTCAACCGGCTCCAAGCTGAAGTCCGATATGGAAAGCCTTGAGCTTCCCGCCTT
>JAQXCQ010000004.1 GCA_029251785.1 Maricaulis sp.
GCCATCTCGAAACTGCCCTGGGTGCGTGTTGACGCTTCGAAGAACAGATTAAGCAGGGTCAGCCCCTTGAGCGCGTCGCTGGACTTGTCTGGCGTCCGGTTGATCTGCAGCCAGTGTTCGGCCCGTTCAAACAATTGCGAAATATCAAGGGGATTGAGGTCTGCCACCGAGAGAAGGTGGCGGTGGGGAAACTCGTAGGAGAAGTCCGCGCGCGTCATCCGATTTCCATACCTGAAAAGCTTGGCGCGGTATAAGGGCGCGAGGGCACAAGGGCAAGCCTTGTGATTGTAGGGCGGTCAACGAAGTCAATTCCCGAAGCGCACGCGATTAGTCGCCTGCAAGAAATTGGAATAAATCAATTGAGGTGCGAAGACTGGATCATGGCCTGATCCGGTGTCATATGAGCGGTGTGGCGAGGTGTCTGGAGTAGAAAGATGACAATGCTCTACTATCGTTCGGAACGGTTTGACTTCGAAGTGGCCGTTTCGAATAGTCACACCGAATACAAATCAAAAACCGAGTCTTTTGAGCTCAAGCAGATACACGGAGATAATTGGCATCCCCACATTGTTGCTGGGCACAATTTTGACGCGGTTTTTACCGATGCCGAATTGATTGTTGTAACAGGCGAAGGGTGTTGGCGCCGGCCTGCTGACTGGCTGATTTGGTCAGTTTTCGAGATTGAAGCAGGCATTTTGTTGGTTGAGGAGTTGCGGGCGGTAACTTTGACCTTGGGTGGAGAGCAAATCGCAGAAACGATGTTCCCTGGTATTCCTCACACATTCGATATTTCTCGCGGGAAATTTCGCTTTACTGATTTTGATCAGCGACGAAAGCTCATATACGATTTGCCGACCTTGGAAATATTAGAAGACCTAACGCTCGAATCGTCAACGTGATCGGAGCATGCTTTGGGAGTGAGCAGCAGCCCTCACATCAACAGCTTCCTGATCGTCTCAACCGGCATGAACAAGCGTAGCTTATGACTGGGCAGCGCCTGAAACCCATAGCGCATGTAGAGACTGAGCCGTTTATCTGTCAGCGCTGCGTCACCGCAATCGAGCACATCCATCATCACCACCGCCAGACCAATCTGCTTTGACGCGCCCGCGATACGGATCAGGGCGTCAACCAGCAAGTCTCCGCCCCAGCCATGGCCCCCATGGCGCTGGTCGACGCCGATCATTGAAATATAGGCGGCCGGGATATGTCCGTGCCGGGGGCGGGCTCTGGCAAAGCGCTTCGGTAAGTCCTGATAATCCACACTATGCGCATTGATCGCGTAAAACCCGATCAGCTCTGGTGAGGTGTCACCACACAACACAAACACGCGGGTATTATTAGCACGGTTTAGCTTTGAGGCGGTTTGGCGGAAGAAATTATCAACGGCATCAACGCCGCAATCGAAGCCGGCCCGGTCATGCCGGTTCGGGGCGAAGGCTTCGATGCGTGTCTGGACATCGGCGCTGAGCTTGCTCACTTCGGCGTGGATCGATTTTTGTACCGGTCAAAGGCGGTCTGAAGGGCGTCACTTGGCTCGGCTGGTGCCTCCAGCGCGTCAAAGAAAGCCTGGTGATCCTCCACTTGGAGATGCGTCTGTTCGTGTGACGAGATTGTTTCCAGCGCAGCCTTGTAGGCCGCATTCATCGTGAAGGCAGAATCGTCCAGCCCCGATAGAGCCGCAGCCCGCTGGATGGCCTCCTTGATCCGAGGCTTGGTGCGAAAATTCATCCGCTCGGAATTACGCTCCGGCGTTGAGCCGTCTTCATGATCGAAAGGTTGCATGGGTTTGACCTCGTTGGTGATGCAATGAATGTACGCCAATATGGCGTACAGATCAATATAGTTGAGTTGTGGCATCGCACACAAATCTGTCTTGACGCCCGTGACGAGTTAACGTCTGCTGACTTCCCATGAAAACTATCGCTACCCTCGCCGCCGCTCTTCTCGTCTCCTCTGCCGCGATCGCTCAGGAGGCGCCGCCCCAATCCTGTCAGGTTGAACTGATTGTTCTTGGTGTCGGGCAGGATGGTGGTGCGCCGCAGCTGGGCCGTAATGATGATCCTGCCTGGGCGGACCCATCGCTGCAGCTACGCGCGACATCACTGGCTGTGGCCGATCGAGCGTCGGGCGAGCGCTGGCTATTTGAGGCGACACCGGATCTTCGCCATCAACTACACCATCTCGATACCGCATTCCCGGTAGAGGAGAGCCCCGGCCTTACGGGTGTGTTTCTCAGCCATGCGCATATCGGCCATTACACCGGCCTGATGTTCTTTGGCCATGAGAGCATGGGCGCACAGGGCGTGCCTGTATGGGCCTTGCCGTCCATGGAAGCCTTCTTATTCTCCAATGGCCCCTGGGACCAGCTGGTGCGCTACGAGAACATCTCGCTGCAAAACATGAAGCCCGGTGAACCCGCCGTGTTTGATTCGCTTAGCGTCACAGCTTTCGAAGTGCCGCACCGCCAGGAATACACCGAGGTCGCCGGCTTTCGCATTGAGGGACCGGACCGCTCGGCGCTATTCCTTCCCGATATTGATAGCTGGGAAGAGTTTGATGAGTTGGGTACACGCATCGAAGATCTGATCGCATCCGTGGACGTCGCCTATCTGGACGCCACCTTCTTTGCCAATGGCGAAATCCCCGGGCGCGACATGTCGGGCTTTCCACATCCGATGATCACGCACTCGATGGACCGGTTTGCGGATTTGTCGGAGGAAGAGAAGGCCAAGGTTCACTTCATCCACTTCAATCACACCAATCAGGTTCGTATTCCCGATAGTCCGGAGCGCGCGGCGGTGATCGAGGCCGGGTTTAATCTGGCCTATACGGATGAACGCTTCTGCCTGGGTGACTAGCCCAGCACGGCCAGCCAAAATGGAATGGTGATAAAGCAGAACAGTGCCGACGCGGTGATGTCACCAGCGGAATAGGGCGCATCACCGCCCATTTGTTTGGCCAGTACGTAGGCGGATGCGGCACCCGGAGAAGCACCCGTGAGCACCAGCACCATTAACGGCACGCCCTCAATGCCAAGCGCTATGCCAAAGCCGTAAAACACCAGCGGTGCGATCATCAGCTTGAGGAAGACAGAGAAGCCCAACAGGCGAGGCCGGGCCTTCATCGCTGTGAAGTTTAGACCAGCACCAACAGCCAAGAGTATGAGCGGCAGGGCAGCCTGTCCCATCATCGAAACGGTGCGCCAGGCCGGTTCGGGTATCTGTACGCCAAACACATTGACCAGCCCGCCTGCGGCCGAACCCACAATCAGCGGATTGGTGATAATGCGGTAAATGACCGATGACCATTTCGGCTTGGCTCCGTCGCCCCATACAGACAGCACAGCCACGCATTCCATATTCACCAGGGGTATGGAGGCCGCCATGACCAAGGCCACCAAAACTTCTCCCTCAGTGCCAAAAAGCGAGATAGCGAGTGCCATGATCAATAGACCATTCCAGCGCGCCGTGGCCTGGAACAGGCTCGTATATGTGGCGTCGGGAATACGCAGGATAGGCTTCATTGCGAGTGTCAGCGCCGCCATGCCCAAGAAGCCAAGAATGGCCGCCCCCATGAAGGGCCCCAATTGCAAGGAGGACAGATCCGCCCGTGCGATGGAGGTGAACAGGATTGCCGGTGATAGGCCGAGATAGGCCAGTCGCGAGATCGGTCCCCATTGTGCCTCCGGTATCATCCCCGAGCGTCGCAAGCCCCAACCGATCAAGATCATGCCAAAGACCGGGGCGAGGGCGATAAACAGGGACTCAGACATGGCATCTCCGGGAGCGGTTCAACATGTAGTCCAACCATAGGCCGGCTTCCCGGGCGCGACTATGCCCGAAAACCCAAACCTGCTTTCGATAATTGCCGGGCGACCATGGGAATGCGTCGCCTTGCTGCAAAACCGGACCACTCCTAAGCTTGCGATTCCCATTCGCCCGTCCGGAACTCTCTGAATGTCCTTCCAGCCCCGCTTTCTGCGTCAGACTGATATCCGACGAAGCGCCGTAATCGCGCTGGGGCTGACAGCGTTTTTGGCTATTCTACGTCCCTTCGATATCAACCCGCAGGGATGGGGTGGTTGGATGGCCTTGCTCGGTCTCGCACCGGTGAACTTTGCGCTGCTATTGATCGCCCATCAGGTGCCCGCGAGCGTGCTTGGCCTAGAGCGTCGCATCTGGGTCTTTCCTGCGGTAATTGCGGGTAATGCAGCCTATGTCTCGTTGATCAGCGGGCTGGAGGCGCCGGGTCTTTGGTTGTGGCAGATATTGGCGGTCGGCGCGATTGTGCTCGGAGCGGTGACGATCTTCATTCGCCTGGAGACCTATCGTACGGAGCTCGGGGCCTTGAAAGAGAGAAGCGGCAAGCCAACCGAACACGAACCGATCCGTCTCACCGCGGAGACAGGCAGCGATCTGGTTCAATTGCGCACTCACCAAATTCCCACCCTTCGCGCCGAAGCCAATTATGTCGAAATTGTCTGGCGCGAAGAAACCGGCATCAAGAGCAAGTTTCTGCGCAATACCCTCACTGAGCTGATCGGGCAGGCCGGCGACAAGGTCCTGATGCGCGTGCATCGCTCCTGGGCCGTCAATCTGGACCAGGCGGTCACGATCTCAGGCACGTCTCATCGGTTGGAGATCGACCTTGGCGATGCCGTCTTGGTCCCGGTCTCACGCGCTTATGTGCAGCAGGTTCAACAAGCGGTGATTGACCGAAAGCCGGCATAAATAGCCCGGTCAAACCATCCGTCCCTGCCGGCGGTCAAACGTCCCGCTCGCCTGTACCTGCGAGGAATAGTCTCCCAGAGCTGTCGCATCAGTTTTGACAGGAGATCACATGTCCAACCTACTTAAAATCGGCGGAGCCAGCATGTTTGGCGGTGCCATCCTCATGTTCGGCCGCATGGCACCGATATTCGCCAACCTTCCCGAAGAGCTCGAAAGTTTCCCGCCGGTTGGCTCAGAGCAACTCGTCATTCTTGCGCGCGGGGTCGGCCCCCTTTGGCAGCTGGCCCACGGGCTGGGCGCGCTGGCGCTGATCATGCTGGCCTTTGGCTTTTATGCGCACTGGCGGACGGCTCGGGATCGCAATTTTGGTTTGGTCGCAAACATAATGATCGGTGCGGCGGCTATGGGGCTCGGGCTGTTCACAATCGCGATGCTGATAGATGGCTGGGGCGTGACTGGCGCAATTGCCGCCTGGGACGCCGGAATTGGTTCATTCGTCGCGATTGAACAAACCCATGCACAGGCTGTCTTCCTCTACACCTGGGGGAATTTCCTTATCTTTATTGCTGTGGCTACGTTGGGCTCACTGATCATAGATCGCGCCTTCCACGTTCGTTTGTGGGGCCTTATTGGCCTTGCACTAGGCGTCTTGGCGGATACTGGCTTCCTGTTCGGCCTAATGGGCGATCACTGGAATGATCGACTGGGTATGACAGTTATGCTGTTCGGGATGGTCTGGATGGCCGTTACAGGTTTGATGGCTGTATTCAGCCGCAAGCCCCGCGATGAAAACGCCTCTAGGAAGCCGGAGGTGTCTCCAGCGACTTGATTGCGCTTTGCAGGATCACGGCGGCGGCGTGGGCATCGATGACCGATTTGAGGTCCTTGTGTTTCACGCCGCTCTTAAGGAGCGCCTCTTCTGCCGTAAAGGTAGAGAGGCGTTCGTCCTGGAAGAAGACGGGTATGTCGCGAATGCGCATCAGATTGCGGCCCAGGGCCCGAACGGAATGCGCCCGCGGGCCTTCACTGTCGTCCATATTGAGCGGCAGGCCAATCACCAGACCGACCGCCTTGCGCTCATCATAGATCTCGAAAATACGGGCGGCATCGGGCGTGAACTTCACCCGCTGCAGTGTTTCCACAGCCGTCGGCATCAGACGCGAGGCGCCGATCGCGGCGATCCCGATCGTCTTCGTCCCCGGATCGAGCCCCAGCAAAGGGCCGTCGGGAAATTCATTTAGCGGCATCTCAGGCATGGGCGCTGGATGCGATGCCTGCGTTCAGCCGTCAAGCTTTCTTGCGCGCATGCGAGGGCATTGCTACTCAGTCCGCTTCGAATATCCGGAGTGAATAACCATGTCCGTCACCGCTGACGACGTCCGCCGCATTGCCCGGCTGGCACGCATTGCAGAACCTACCGATCGTATCGACACCCTTGTCGGCGAACTCAACGGCATTCTCGACTGGATCGAGATGCTCAATGAGGTCGACGTAGAAGGCGTGGAGCCAATGACCACACCGGTTAAATTTGAGCTCCCCCAACGCAAAGATGTCGTCAATGACGGTGATGTCCGCGACAAGGTTCTCGCCAATGCCCCGAAGTCTGATGAAGGCTTCTTTGTTGTTCCCAAGTCGGTGGAGTAGGGATCTATGAGCGATCTTCTCAAATTATCCCTGAGCGAAGTCACCACCAAGCTCAAGGCGCGCGAAGTGTCATCGGTCGAGCTGGCAACCGAAGCCCTGTCTGCCGCCAAGGCGGCTCAGCCAGCGCTGAACGCGTTCACGGCCTTCGATGTCGACAAGACGCTGGCCATGGCGGCTGCGTCTGACGCGAAGCTGGCGGCCGGAGAGGGCGGTGCCCTTGAAGGCGCGCCACTTGCGATCAAGGATCTGTTTGCCGTCGAGGGCGTTTCAACGACGGCATCTTCTAATATTCTCAAGGGCTTTGAGCCGACATACGAATCCACCGTCACAAAATCATTGTGGAATGCGGGCGGTGTCTTTCTCGCCAAGACCTCCATGGACGAATTCGCTATGGGCTCTTCCAACGAGACCGCGAATACGGGACCCGTCGTCAACCCATGGAAGGGCACGACAGACGGTAATTTGACACCAGGTGGCTCATCCGGCGGTTCTGCCTCGGCTTTGGCGGCTGATCTTTGCTTTGGTTCGACCGGCACCGATACGGGCGGCTCAATTCGCCAGCCGGCATCCTTCACAGGCACCGTTGGCGTAAAGGGCACATATGGCCGTACATCGCGCTGGGGCGTGGTGGCCTTTGCTTCATCGCTGGATCACCCGGGCCCATTCGGCAAGACCGTAAAAGACAGCGCTATGCTTTTGCAGGCGATGTCGGGCCATGATCCCAAGGATTCTACCTCTCTACCAAACGCTGTGCCGGATTTCGTCGCAGCCGTCGGCAAGTCGGTTAAGGGGCTGCGCATCGGCGTGCCCAAGGAATACCGGCTTGATGAAATGCCTGAGGAAATCGCCAAGGTCTGGGATCAGGGCGTGCAATGGCTCAAGGCGGCCGGTTGCGAGATTGTCGATATTTCGCTGCCACACACAAAATACGCGCTGCCTGCCTATTACATCGTTGCTCCCGCCGAGGCCTCCTCAAACCTGGCCCGCTATGACGGCATGCGCTTCGGTGTGCGTCAGGACGGTGAGGATCTCACCAGCGTTTACGAGAATACGCGGGCCGCTGGCTTCGGCGAAGAAGTGCAGCGCCGCATCATGATCGGCACATATGTGCTGTCGGCGGGCTATTACGATGCCTATTATCTGCGCGCCCAGAAAGTCCGCACGCGTATCCTGCAGGACTTCGACAATGCCTATCAAAAATGCGACGCGATCCTCACGCCGTCCGCACCGTCATCCGCGTTTGGCATCGGCACCAAGTCCGATGACCCGATCGAGATGTATCTCAATGACGTGTTCACAGTGACGGCTAACCTCGCCGGTGTGCCCGCCATGTCAGTGCCCGCCGGATTGGACAGTTCAGGCTTGCCGCTGGGGCTGCAGATCATCACCAAGGCGCTCGACGAGGAAACCATGTTCTCCGTCGGCGCGGCTATTGAGGATGCGGCCGGGTTTAACGCCAAGCCGGAGAAGTGGTGGTAGGGGATGACGGATAACGAGTCATTGCCTCAAAAGGGGCATCAAGAATCCAGCGGTGCGGACCGCATCATGAACACTGTCATCCTCGCGGTGATCGCGGTCTCATGTCTGGGATTTGGCTTCCCGCTTATGGCGCTGGGCGTCGATCAAATCCTGTTGATGGGGGCCGGCGAAGGCTCTGTTGTGATGTTGATGTTGACGATCATTGTCGGCGTGGCGTTCTGGGCCATGGGTGGCGCGATGATCTGGTCGCTATACAAGATGTGGTTTCGTAAAAATGACTGAACCAACGATGCCAAGCAGAACGCCGCCAAAGGCTGTGGCTCTGATCCGCCCGTGCATTTATGCCGGAGCGTTGATCTCTATCCTGGGCGCCTCCCTTGTGTCCGGGCGCTTTGATTTCGGCTTCGATGTGTTCTGGAACATCATGGTTTTGACGCTCGGCGTGGCCATTATGATTTTCGGCGTGCTGGCAGCGATTGCCTGGCGCATTGCCAAAACTGCCAATGAGACAGCAATTGCCGAGGCCGAAGCCGGTATCGTGCGAGATCTGTCCGACGACGAAGACGACGACTGAATTTATTTGGCTCGTTCGCGGGCCCAAAGACTGACGAAAAAAGGACGATCGAAATGAGCGATCACACTTATCGCCTGACCGGTGAAACCGGTGACTGGGAAGTTGTCATGGGGCTTGAAGTCCATGCGCAAGTGGTCTCCAAGGCCAAGCTGTTTTCCGGCTCGGCGACCGCCTTTGGCGGCGCGCCCAATACCCAGGTGAGCCTTGTTGATGCGGCCATGCCCGGCATGCTGCCCGTGATCAATGAGGAAGTGGTGTCCCAGGCCGTCCGTACCGGTTTGGGCATGGGCTCCAAGATCAATCTATATTCGCGCTTTGATCGCAAGAATTACTTCTATCCCGACCTGCCACAGGGCTATCAAATCTCGCAGTTTGAATTCCCGATCGTTGGCGAAGGCGAGCTGGAATGCGAGCGCGAGGATGGCTCCCGCTTCAATGTCGGTATTGAGCGCCTGCACCTGGAACAGGATGCCGGCAAGTCGATTCATGATCTTGATCCCAATTCTACCTATGTCGATCTAAATCGCTCTGGTGTGGCGCTGATGGAGATCGTCTCCAAGCCGTATATCCGCTCACCGGAAGAGGCCTCGGCCTATGTCACCAAATTACGCACATTGCTGCGCTATCTGGGAACCTGTGGCGGTGACATGGAAAAAGGCCAGCTGCGCGCCGACGTCAACGTCTCTGTGTGTCGCCCCGGCGATTACGAGAAATTCCGTGATGGGGGTGACGATTTCTCGCATCTTGGCACACGTTGCGAGATCAAGAACGTCAACTCGCTCCGCTTTATTCGCCAGGCCTCAGAATATGAAGCCCGCCGCCAAATTGAAATCCTTGAAGAGGGTGGCAAGATTGATCAGGAAACGCGCCTGTTTGACTCCGTCACCGGTGTCACCCGTTCGATGCGCTCCAAGGAAGAAGCGCACGATTATCGCTACTTCCCAGACCCAGACCTGTTGCCGCTCGAGCTAACCGAGGACTTTGTCGATCAAATCCGCAGCGAACTTCCCGAGCTGCCCGACGCAAAGCGCCGCCGGTTTGTTGAAGATTTTGGTCTGTCAGAATATGACGCTGGCGTTCTGGTCTCCGATCAGTCCCGTGCGGCATATTATGAAGCCGTTGCCGCCGGCCGTGACCCCAAATTGGCTGCGAACTGGGTCAATAATGAGCTGTTTGGTCGCTTGAACAAAGAGAGTTTGGGCATAGGCGAGACGCCGATTTCAGCGGACCAATTGGGCAAGCTGGTTGCCCTCATCAGTGACAAAACAATCTCCGGCAAGATCGCCAAGGATGTCTTTGAAATCCTGTGGACGGATGGCGGCGATCCGGCACGGATCGTCGAAGATCGGGGCATGAAGCAGGTCACCGACACGGGAGCGATCGAAACAGTCATCGATCAATTGATCGCGGATAATCCCGATCAGGCCGCGCAGGTCAAAGAGAAGCCAAAGACCATGGGCTGGTTCGTTGGGCAGGTGATGAAAGCCATGCAGGGCAAGGCTAACCCGCAGGCTGTGAATGAAATTTTGCGTAAGAAATTTGAGCTGTGATCTAAGTGATCCGATAACCACATCTCACTCAATCTGATCTAGAAGCCAGCGCCTCCATGGATGCGCTGGCTATTACCAATCGGGCCATTTCTGATCGTCTCATCTTTGGACAAAAGCTAAACGGGCCGAGTGATGAACTAGCCGTTTAACGCGGCAGTTATTTTAGCAAGCCGATCTCACGCAGCCGTTCCATTAGATAATCGTGGGCTGAAATGGGTTCAGGATATTTGTCCGGATTGTCTGCGCTTACACAGCCAGGCAGAGTTTTGATCATGTAATCTGGCCGGTAATGCAGGAAGAACGGCATCGAGTAGCGCGATTTACCGCGCCGTGCGCCCTCAGGATTGATCACGCGATGCGTAGTGGAAGGCAGCACATCATTTGTGGACCGGGCCAACATATCGCCCATATTGACCGCGAGACAGCCTGCGGGCGGGTTCATGTCTATCCATTCGCCCGTGCGGGTTTTAACCTGCAATCCGCGTTCTTCGGCGCCGAGTAAGAGTGTAATCGTGTTGATGTCTTCATGCGCTTCAGCGCGAATAGATTGGCTGGTATCACCTTCCGTCGGTGGATAGTGTAGCAGCCGCATCACGGAATTGCCGTCTCGCACTGTGTCGACAAAGAAACCCTTGTTTAAACCCAAATCGATCGCAATTGCCGATAATACCTTCGCTCCGAGTGCATCAAAAGCCGCATAAAGGCCGTGTACGGTCTCTTTCCAGCCTTCGATCTCGGACGGGATGAGATTACCCGCCATCAGGTCCGCATAGGGATGGCCATTCGGCAGGTCCCGGCCAACATGCCAGAACTCCTTGAGGTCGACATGACTGGCACCCTTGGCGATTTCAGTGCCAAATGGTGTGTAACCGCGCGCGCCGTGCAGGTCGGTGCGAAAATAGCTGTTTTTGACGTCTGTCGGCAAAGCGAAAAATTCGGCCCCCAGCTTGACGGTCTGATCAATCAAATTCTGATCGAGCCCATGGTCAGATATCGCGGCGAAGCCAAATTCGCGAAAGCTCAGTCCCAGCTGACGCGCGAACGCTATTGGATCGCTGGCCTGTAATTTCATTGAAACGGGTTCAAACCGGGAAAGTGAGTCTGAGGCTGTCATGGGTTTACCTTCTTGTTGTTTAGACAGGAATAGGGCCTCGTTACTTCACTGCCAAGAGGCGCAACGTCGCAGGTGCACACGGTGCTGTGAAGATTTCAGACTTGATCAGAACCACCGAGCGCCCATCTAATCACCCTGGCAATCATCAAGGACCGGCTCATGTCTGCACCTATCGACCTATTTTATTGGCCCACACCGAACGGCTGGAAAGTCACCATCGCCCTGGAAGAGATGGGGCTTCCCTATACGGTCAACACCGTAAACATCGGGGCCGGAGAGCAATTTGAGCCGGCATTCTTGGCAATCAGTCCCAATAACCGCATGCCGGCGATTACCGACCCCGATGGGCCAGGCGGCAAGCCGATCTCAATATTCGAATCCGGGGCGATCCTGCAATATCTGGGTCGCAAGACAGGACTGTTCTATCCAACGGACGCGCGCGCTCGCGCCGAGGTAGACCAATGGTTGTTCTGGCAAATGGGCGGTTTAGGTCCCATGGCGGGCCAAGCTCACCATTTTCGCACCTACGCGAAGGCGATCGAGCCTGATGAAAGCAAGTTAGAATACGGCAAGATCCGTTACACCAACGAGGTCAATCGCCTCTATGGTGTGCTGGAACGAGTATTGAGTGACGGTCGAAATTATGTCGCAGGCGATTATTCCATTGCCGATATGGCAATCTGGCCGTGGATTCTGCCCAAGGGGCAGGGGCAGGATTTGGCCGACTTCCCGAAGCTGTCGGCGTGGATGGACCGTGTCGGCGCGCGAGGTGCCGTGCAAAAGGGACGCGGAATTGGTCGCGAAAAGCGTCGGGCTCTCGATGAAGATTCCGAAGACATGAAAAAGGCGCGGGATATGCTGTTCGGTCAGACGGCGAAGGTCTGAGCGCCTTCAGAAAAAGATTCGCGTCCTACGCGTAAGGTCTTGAATAATTTCCTCGGGCACGGAATGCTCCGGTCCGGGGAATTTCAGGGGCGGTAGGAATGACAGACGTCCTGGACACAGGATCGCAAGAGGCAATCGATACACCATCCGCGGATGTGTATCGACGCGCCGGATTGGCGGGACGGGAAGCGGAACGGCTGGCCTCAGCAGAGGCGGTGAGACGGGAAACCCGGTCTCCCTGGGAAGCTGCGCCATTCGGAATTTTGATCTGGGCGGTGTGGCGGCTGATCTATAAAGGTTTCCAACCAGTCTGGCTTTTGGCGTCCCTGGCTCTTGTTGCCTGGTTTGCGACGCAGGGTGTGATCCAGTCGGGCGGAATTCGGAGTTTGACCGAGGACGGGCCGAGCCTTGAAACGCGAATTCAGAATAGTCTCATGGCCGCCATACCATCTGAACAGGACGCGCAGGCATACTGGCAGTTACAAATGCAGGGCGCATTGGACGGCGATCGCAGGCGCCGCCCAGACATCGAAACCTACAGAGCTTGGGCCGCTATTGGTCCTGACCTGATAGGGCGAGAGCGGCTCTCGCTTCAAATTCTTGCGCAAGACTCGACAATAGCAGAGATGGATGCCCAGCTGCGCACAGGCCCGGCCTGGGACCGCGAGCGCGCCCTCGAATTGGCTTGGCGCTCATTGACCCAAGAAGCAGAACGACGCGATCTGGAGCCTATGGGCCTGATCCTTGTCCCGGACGAGCTAAATGCGCGCTATCAGTCTTCACTCTTCATTTGGTCCATCGCTCAGACCAGCGCAGAAACTTTTTTTGAACGGCAAGCAACGGGTCAGCTTGAATTAACAAGTCTGTCCGGCTTGGTTCGCGAAGGCGCGGCCGATACTCGCCTTTATGGCGGAATGCGACATCTTGTGATGCAGACCTGCGCGCAGGCCCGCCAGACCGGTGATGCACTTGGCGACTGCAATGCCGGCATAATACCTGTGCGAGAGCTGGACAGCGTCCGTTATGCGCTTGCGGCCATTGAAGTCGGCGCCGTGAGGCTTAGTGTTCCAGAGCGAGCAGTGCGGGATGGTGCTGAAATATTGGGTGCAGCCTACGCTGCGGGACGATTGCATTCGGCAATGTCGTCCCAGCTTGATGATTGGTTGGCTCAATTGCTTCCCGCCGACCGGATAAATGAGCATGTTCGAAATTCAAGTGTGCGTCTGGATCTGGCCTATGCCGCGCCTATGCGGGCGTCAGGTGTCAGCGCGGATCAGATCGATTTGCGCATTGGTCCGGAAGCCGCTGGCCTGAGTCGATTGCTGGAAACAGTGTCGCGACTTAGGCGCTATTATTCGCCGACCGTCACAATTCGACTCCTGTCGGGGGTACGCTCCGCGGCCGATCTGGAGCAATTGCTCCGTCTCGCTCCGGTTGCCGGCGACCGGCTCCTTGGAATGCAGTTAATGCTGGGCGCGGATATTTACAGCCTCTTACAAGACGAACCCGCACCGGTGCAGCCAGAGCGCCGCATCTATCACGGTTTGATTGCCGGGTTAGTATCGTCGGCGATGGTCATATTGCTGACCATTTTGCGCCTGTCCACGCCTGTGCTGATACGTCGGGCCGGGTGGCTCAATGGGCTCGACGCATCACTGTCCCGTTTATTTCTTGGTAGGAAAACCTAACGGAAATAAATACTTGCGGCGCTTTTTTCGTGTTTTCGTTAACCTTAAAGCAAGTCTCTTTGATCAGGATCACATTTGTTCGAGGGCATCTCGGGCAGGATGGTGGCGCGGACGACAGATCGAAAAGATCGGGTCCGCCGGTGTTAAGGGGAAGTATAATGGCGTTTACCGACGTAGAGACTGAACAGGCCCATCAGGCCGCAACAACCGACGCAACAGGCGATGATCTGTGCAAGCTCGGTATTTTGTATTCCACGGGCCAGGGCGGTGAGATCGATTACGTCGAAGCTCACAAATGGTTCAATCTGGCAGCGATGCTCGGCTCCGAGCCGGCTAAATACTATCGCCAGGAAATTTCTGATCAAATGTCCGGTGGTCAAGTGGCTTCAGCCCAGCGCGCCGCGCGCGAATGGCTGGCGACACGCCACTAAGACAATTGCACCAGATTGTCCGGATGCCGGCAGGCTTTGGCCTGCCGGCTCCCAATCTGTATTTTAAATATTGCTGCTATCGGCACCGCGATGGCGTCCGAAATCAATTATTGATTTCGTTTGCTATGGCGTAAGAAAAGGCTTGGTCCAACGGGATGATCCCCGTGACATATTGCTCAACGAAGACGTTGATTTCAGCGATGGTCGACCGAGGAACGAAGACGATGTCATGACGGCGTAATTGCAATTCGTCGACATTGCCGCGCCCTCTAAGGGCATCACTCACATCCACCGTTCGCATCATCAGGCCGCCGCCTGGCATGCGCCTGAGCACGACGACCTTGCCGCGCGCAGCTGAATTCTGGAACCCGCCGGCCAGCATCACGGCTTCTAATGCGCCCACCGGACCTGTCAGAGCGACCAGTCCGGGCGAATTGACCTCACCACCCACGATAATATTCTGCGGCCCGAGAGCGGCCCGTCTCACCTCAACGATCGGCGAGACCAACACACTTCTTGCGTAAGCATCGGCAATTACATTTGCGATCTCGTGATCAGTTCGATCGGCGACCATGACATTTGCCAGAAGCGGCAGGCTGACCCGGCCATCCGGCCCGATCAATGCCACGCGAGATAATTCCGGAGCGCTGTGAACGGTCACGTCGATACTGTCCCCCGGGAAAAACCGATATTCGGGGTCAGATGCTTGCCAGGCCGCAAAATGCCCGCTGCCCCAATTGGCCGTGGGAATTTCGGCGGAAGGTGAGCTGGCACAGCCTGAAAGGCCCAGGCCGATGGATAAAGGTATGACCAGAGATAAAACGCGCATGCTCGCACCTTTGTTCACGACGGTAAGAATAGATTTTTCTGCTGTTATGGATAAGAAAAAATTAAGCGCGCAGACCGTCTTATGCTGGGATGACAACATCGTACTCGAATCAAGGCGACGAATTGCAATCATCAGGTCATCTGTCTGCGTCTTCGCGCGGGCAACTGGATTTGTTCGACGTCATCGCTTTGGCTTGGTCCGAGCGGGGTTTCATCGTCCTGGTGTTTGCCATTTTATTCGCAGCCGGCGCGACCGCTTCCGTGTTGTTGCTGAAGCCGAGTTATCAGGCGCATCTGCCGCTCATTGTCATGCTGGAAGATAATGCGGCACCCGCAACAGCCGGTTTGGGCGGTGCGTTCATGCTCGACCAAATCATGCAATCCGAAAGCGAATTGCTCAATTCTGAAGCCGTTCGCCGCCGAGCGCTTGCGTCTATCGGACCGGCCGCAGTCCTTGGAGAAGCCGGTTTGATAAATGCCGAGCCGCTTGCCCTGCGTGCCATGCGGGAGGGTTTTACTGTCACACGCGCGCCCAATGCCACGGTGCTAACGGCCAGTTATAATGCTCCCTCAGCCGATACATCCGCCCGCGTGCTCAACGCCATCGTGGATGCCTACCTCATTTTTCGCGAGGACGTATTGGTTGAGGTTGGTTTTGAGGGGGTAGTCGAGCGACGGCGCGCCGCCGATCTCGCGCTGGTCCAAACACAAAATGCTCTGGATGAGTTTCTAGCGACAAATGATTTGGTTAGTTTCGCCGCGGATCAAGCCGCCGCAGAAGCCAGTGTTGCCACACTCCAGGATCGCCTGCGTACCGCCCGGGTCGACCGCGATTCCGCTGCGGCGGGCGTAACGGCGTTGGGCACGCGCATCAGTAATGTTCCGTCACAAATCGAATTGTACACTGAAAACGGCGTCACCTCGACACTTCTGGATTTACGGGCGGAACGCGCGCGATTGTTGTCGCGATATCAGCCGACCGCGCCAGCCGTCATCGCGATAGATCGTGAGATAGCAGCGATGACGGCCTTTATCGCCACTGGAGCGCCGGCTGGTCAGGGCGTGATAAGGACCGGTCTGAACCCTGTCAGGCAGGCGATGGAGACGGATCTGGCTGTCCGGCAAACCAATGCGAGAACCGCAGCGGAGCGGGTCATTGAGCTTGAGCGTCAATTACGGACTGCGCGCGCAGAAATCGCGCGATTGCGGCCATTGGAGTCTGAATTTACGTTGCTGACACAGAGCATCACCGCCGCAACAAGCGCAGCGGCTGGCCTCGCTTCACAGGAGGCGGCCGCAGCGGCACGTCGGTCCGGCACCGCCGGCGCGGCGGATTCTGTGCGGGTCTTCGAGCGGGCGTTGCCGCCATTCCAAGCGACATCGATGAAAAAACTTGGCATTATTGCGTCCTTCGTGATCGCTCTCGGCACAGCCATGTTTTTCGGTCTCATCCGCGGCTATTGGCGTGGGTATATCGACGCGCGTGCGGCCCGTCCTGTGTCAGCACCGCGTCAGCCTTCAAATCCAGCTCAATCTGGGCCGGCTAGCGTGCCTTCAAATCCTGAAATTATGCCCGCCATCGATGAATTAGCAGATCTGCCTGTCTTGGCGCGCATTGGTGACCGCGCCGCGTAAGCACAGCGTTAACCTCAATTCATCAGGTTAGTGACAAGTGATTCGAGGCGCGCCATGGGCGCTAGTGCATATGAATTTGACCAATGAATTGTCCCAGCTGATCGATCAGCTTGAGCCTATCGCCCGCCCGGGCGGGCAGGGCCGTGCGCTTATGGTGATGGGCGCAGGACGCGGTGACGGCGCGTCAACGATCGCGCGGGAAATCGCACGTCTGACGGCGCTGCGTTCGCAGCGTGGTGTCTGGCTATTTGACCTCGATTTCAGCACAAATCCCCAGGCCAAGGCCACCCGCGCTCATGGGGGCACCTATGACGCAACATTCGGTCGAACACCATTTTGGTCTGTGCAAACGGATGGTGGCCGCGCGCGAGTCGTTGCGCGTCAGACCGTGATTGAAAATTTATTTGTGACCGAATTACAGCGTGATGCCGGGCGGGTCAGTCAGATTGGGCTGCGACCCAGTGAGGCATATTGGCGTGCCGTGAGAGATTCGATCGATATCGCGATCATAGATGTGCCAGGCAATGCCACCGCGCCACTATCAATGGTGGCGGATCTTGATGGTGTCATTCTGGTCGCCGACGAGCGGCAACGCAATTCAGCCGGGCTTCTCGCCCGACGCCAGGCCATCGAAAGCCGTGGTGGCGTAGTCGCCGGAATGATCCTGAACCGCTCGCCGGTGTCACGGCGGGCGGCATGAGCCGTGCGGCGATAGTCGATCCGAATTTTCTTCGCCCTTGGCGTTCAGCCCCAACACTGGCAGGTACGGGTCTGCTCGAAGCCGGTCTGGCTATTCTCTGCCTGTTTTTATTCTCCCAAGGTTTGGTTGGGCCTCTCTTCGCCGATCCCGCTAACCCAGAGGCGTCCGCTATTCTAAGGCTGATATGGCTGCCAGTTTATGCTGTGACCGCGGTCTTGTTGATCGCCAGACCCGGGGCCGCACTTGAGGTCTTTGGGCGCAATCGTCTCATCCTCGCCCTGGTGGGGCTGACCTTGGTTTCGGTTATCTGGTCTGTCTCTCCGGATACCACTTTGCGTCGCAGTTTTGCGCTCATCATGACAACATTATTTGGTCTATGGCTGGCCTCACGCTGGTCCTGGACGGAATTAATCATCTTGATCGCATCCATGTTCGCGGGCCTGGTGGTTTTGAGTACAATCATGGCCCTGGCTGTTCCCTCTCTCGGGGTTGATCATGCCGTTCATGCGGGGGCCTGGAAGGGCATCTGGTGGGAAAAAAATACGCTGGGTGCCATGATGGCGTGGGGCTCACTCAGTTTTTGCGCGGCGGCCATGATGGACCGCAAACGCGCCCCGCTCTGGGCAGGCTTTGCCCTTTGGGCGACGGCATTGGTTCTCCTTTCGACCTCCAAAACAGCATTGCTGGCCTGGATGATTGGTCCGGCAGGTTTGATTGGCATATTGCTGTGTCGTCAAGGGTTTGGCTTCGCCACATTGATGATCTTCTTGCTGATAACCCTGTCTTCGACCCTCGGATTGCTTCTACTGATTGCGCCGGTAGAGGCCCTGCAGGCATTAGGACGAGACGCGACACTGACCGGGCGTACAGATATTTGGGGTGTGTTGGTCAATCAGGCGCTGGAAGCGCCATGGACCGGCTTCGGCTACAAGGCATATTGGGTCGCCGAGAATGGTCCGGTTTTCTGGGTCCGCCAAGCGACGGGCTGGGATGTTCCGACCGCCCACAATGGTTGGATTGAATTAGCGCTGGCAATCGGTATTCCGGGCGTTGTTGGCATGGCATTTCTATATGTACGGACCTTTGCCCGAGCGTTTGGTGGCCTGTTTCGAGGGCCGGAAGCCTATTGGTCGATCGCCTTCATCGCCATGATCGGAATTGTCTCCATCAGCGAAAGCAATCTGATGCAGCAAAATTCACTTGGCTGGGTTTTATTTGTTGCGACTTCGGCGAAATTGGCTTTGAGCCGTCATTAATCCGTCAGTGCCGCCGCGCCATAAAACTTCGGTTCAAATGGGCCGAACCAAACGATCTTGCCCGCGGCCTGGGCGGAGCGATCCACGAGGGAGGCCGCGACTGAAAGCCGAAATAAACTCGCCCCCAGTGCAAGCGGTAGGTAGACCGCCAATTGTCCCACCCCGATCCCCATCCACATCAACGTGCGAACCCAGTCTCGTCTGTCGTGCATGACCGCATTTTGTGTCGCGCTCTGGCCGAAGGCAAAACTGCGCGCCAGCAGGCGCTTCCAGCTGGTTCGGTCGGGGGCAACGCATTCGATCGCATGCGCGCGGGCAGACCATGCGAATGTCGCACCTTGGTCCTCCAGGGCGGCGAAAAAAGCGTCATCTTCGCCACCGGTCTCGTTAAGCGCGGGTTTGAACGGCTCGTCTGAAAGCGAAAAAGCGTCGCGATCGATCAACGAGTTTCCGCATCCAAACGGTTTCGTGAGGGCCTCATCGTCCTCAGCACCAATACGGGAATACAGTCTTTGTGCGAGAGAGCGTCGCAGATGATTTTCCTCGTTCGTCTCGCCGCGAAGCGGGCCGAAAACGACCGTTCGGCCCAGAGCTCGAGCCGTATAAAGAAGCGATTCAAGCCAGTGCGGGCAGGCGATTTCATCATCGTCCAGAAAGGCGATATACCGCCCGGTTGCCGCCCTCATTCCAGCATTTCGAGCATTGGCGACGCCCGGTTCGGCCTCATGTACATAGGTCACATCAAAGCGAGCAACGGCCTGCATGTTGTCGATAATCGGGCGCGCACTGGCGTCTGGGTCATTATCGACCACCACAAGCTGATCAGGGGGGCAACTTTGCCCCAGCAAGCTGGTGATCGCTGCCCGCAAGCCAGCCGGCCGGCGGAACGTGGGTATGATTACAGATGTCGTCATGATGTCAGCCCCGATCGTGTTCCAAATTCTTTTGATGCGTCGCCGATTGTCATCACCCTTGCACCGCTGCGCTCCACCGCATCACAAACCGAACGAAGTTGGTCCGGTGTACAACCCCATTCGGATGGGTTTTCCTGCACATCGTGGGCGTAAAAGATCAACCATCCCGGATGCAGGATTAGCGCTTCAGTCGCCTCGACCGCCTTGGCGATTCCAGCAGGGCCACCATCAAGCGGCACGGAATTGAGCAGATTGAGGTCGACACTGCCGCGATTAATTCGTGATCGAACCCCCCGCAGGGTCGAAAAGCGTTCGTCGAGAAGACGCTTGGACGCTGCCGTCGCTTCCCCGTACGGAAACGCAAAGCTGGTCATGTCCTGTGTCAGGCCCATTTGCTTGAGAGCACTCTGATTATGTTCGACACTTTGCATAATGTCGCTGACATTCGCTTTCGAGCAGTCGAGGTGTTCGTATGTGTGGCAACCGATTTCATGCCCGGACGCTTCCAGGCGGTGCAAATCCTCTGCGTCAAACATTTCTCCATGATGGTTTAACTGTCCGGCAAACACGGCACTGGCGTAGTAGGTTCCACGCCAGCCATGGTCTTCCAAGGCTTGCGCACCCTGGATAGCGGCTGATTTTGGAAAGTCGTCAAACGAGAAGCTGACAATGGCATGATCAAGGTCAACCGAGATGGGTGTACGCGCGCTAAACCGCGCCCATTGTCGATTGACGCGGGACCAGATGCTGGATGAGGGAAGATAGGGTGCGTTCATTAGATCGCCTCCGCTGTCCAGCTCGCGCGCCACAGTTTGAGTGCTGTCGTGCGAAGCCTTATCGGCAATTCATCGCGCCGGGCGGCCGTCGCCCACAGGCCGCGCAACAGGCGTTGGAACGGTACAATGCCCAGCATACGCGCCGCGCGGGCCCCGGGCAGTTCAGATAACTCAGGATGCTTCTCTAGGAGGCGCGCATAATTGGTCGCGCCTATTCGGAATTTGTCCAGGAGGGTATCGCTAGATTGCAAGCCGTCATGCCCGGCTGGATTGTCGACATGGATAAGGCAATACCCCCGGTCGGCCCGGACCGCCCAGTCAACATCCTCCCAACCCCAACCCGTGAAGTCTTCGTCGAAGGGAACATCCTGCATAACAGCGGCACGCACGAGCAAATTGCTTGAGCAAAAAGCTGTCGCGCCGATCTCCTGACGCATGACGGCATCATTCTGATCGCTCACTTGAGACAAGGCCGCGTGGAGCGCGAGGCTCGGATCGGCCGGTTCGTGACTTTCATAGCCTCCAAATGCCGCATCAAAATCGTCCGCCTCTATCCGTTCAAGATAGGCATTTAAGAAGGCTTCATTTCCGGGGGCCATATCTGCGTCCAGATAGAGCAACCAGCGCCCCCGGGCGTGGCGCGCCAGCACATTCCGCCCGGCAGCTCGGCCCAGATTGCAATTCGATGCCAGCAATCGCGCTGGCGTGCTCAAGGCGCGAACAGTGCGTGCCACCGCAGCACGACCCGCCTTGTCAGGGCTGCCGTCGTCGAACAGGACAATTTCAATGTCGCGTCGCGCGCCAATCAACGCATTCAATGACGCAGCGAGTGGCGTTGGATCATCCCCATAAAACGGGATGAGAACCGACAGTGCGAAATCATCGCTGACAGAAGCCGCTCCATTGGCAAGCTCTTCGATGACGTGATCGGTGGGCTGAGTCACGGCTTTACCTCCGCGGGGTTGAGCAGGAAACGAGCCCGGGACAACCAGGTTCGGCATTGTGCGATATTCAGCATCAGGGCTGCGGCGACATAAATGAGAGCGCCTAACGAGGCTTGGACAAGAAGCATCAACCAAGCCGCCTCAAATTGTGGAAGCGCGAACACGGCGGCCGCCATAATCAGAGTTGCAATCGCGGCCTTGAGCCAGTCCATCCAGGGCAGGGGCAGTGCAAAATGTCGACGCCCGAGAATGGCGCAAACCATCAGCGCGATTGTATAGGCAATCACCGTCGAAATGGCCGCGCCGACAATCCCCATCAATGGAATCAAAACCAGATTAAGAGTCAGATTTAGTCCTGCCGCCAATGCCATGATTGTGGCCATCGCACTGGTTTTCCGGGTCAACGTAAACGCCTCATGAAAATAATAGGTCATCATTCCATTCATGAGGCCGGAAAGAGCGATCCAGGGTAGAATGCTCGCCGCCTCGGCTCGAAGACTTTCGCCGATAACAACGGTGGTTAGAGGTCCGGCTATGAGCGCGAGGCCCGCGGCCGCTGGGAAGGCGATCAGTGCCATCAAACCAGCCGCCTGCCCGGCGACTTCCTTCGCAGCGTCGGTGCCATTTTGTTCCAGCGCCCTGATCGTCAATGGCCACACTGCTGCACCAAACCAGATAAAAATGATGTCGAGCAAACGGTCCGCCAATCCGTAACCGGCAGCATACATTCCAACAGCCCCTTGGCCGAGGAAGAGGGCGATCAGGAAACGGTCACCCACCGACAATAAGTGTTCAAAAACAAGAGAAAATGAAATGGGTACGCCATAGCGCGCGTAAGTTTTTGTCCGCACTGATTGGTGGCGACCGCCGCGTGTCTTTCGCAGCATGACGGGTAAGTCCACGACGACCATAAGCGCTGCAGCGGCCGCGATCCCGGCGAAAATACCGGCTGCGCCCAAATCTGTCGTGAGTATTAGCCCAACACCGGCGAAGAAACCGACCATCAAGCCACTTGCTTCCAAAGCCGAATAACGCGTGATGTCTGCCGCGGCGCGGTGAGTCTCAAGCCCGATTTGGAGCAGGCCACGCAGCAACATGGAGGCAAGCGCAAAGGCCAATACGGTTTTGGTTTGTGCGTCGAGGGGCGCAAATACAATGACCAGCGTCAGCAAGCCGCCCACAACAACCGCCGCAAACCCAAAGGTGTTGTAAACTGTCAGCAAATGGTCCCTCAACCGGCCCCGACTGTCGGCCCGGGCATGAAATCGCGCCACCGCTGATTCAAGCCAGGTAAAGGATGCCATGTGAATGAGGGAGACGGCGGCAATGACCAGCGAGTACCGTCCGAACTCTTCCGGCGACAATATCCGTGTAAATACCGCCACGCCGCCGAAGCCAACCAAGGCTTGAGCGGCTTGCACCGGTAGATAACCAAGTAAATGTCGTCCAAGCATGGAACGCTCCGTTCGCCTCAGACGCGATACCTGCAAGATGAGTGCCGCGCCTGAGGCGATAATAGGTACAGATTTTGCGAGAGTTACCGCAGAAAACCGGGTGTTAAGCCTCCCCGTATTAAGCATGTCCCAAACAGGGGCATAATGAGGCCAGAGGAGCGTGCCGGAATGACGCGGCTGACTGTAGATATCAAACGTCCCAGCGAGCTGTCTTCGCTTGAACGTGAGGCGTGGAAAACGTTTTGCGCGGCCAACCCGGTGCTTGGCAGCCCCTACTTTGCGCTCGAATTTGCCGAATGTTGCGAGGAGGCACGCGACGATACCCGGGTCCTGGTCATTTTGCGCGCCGCAAGGCCGGTTGGGTTCTTGCCATTGCAAATCGGAAAAATTGGCTGTGTTCGTCCGCTTGGCGGTCCCTTGGGTGATCTGCATGGCTTAATTTGCGAGCCGACGACTGAGCTGGATCTGCGCGAAGTCCTGGCCGCGGCGCATATCCCAATGTTCGACTTCAATAGCGGTCTCGTCAGCCAAGCCAGTTTTGCGGAAGCCGCCCACGATGTTGAAGGATCCTGGGTTATTGATCTTCAGGACGGATTCGAGGCCTGGCAGGCGGCTCGGAAAAGCGTGGCTCCGAAGGTCATGAAAAATTTGCGAACCCGACGTCGTCGTCTCGAAGAATTGGAGGGGGGCTTCCGGTTTGTTATGGCGGATACCAGCGCCCACGCGTTCGAAACTTTGATTGAGTGGAAACGTGCTCAATATCATCGAACCAACGTATTTGACGTGTTTTCCGTCGATTGGACCCGGCGACTGCTCGAAGCAATACGCCGCCGCGAGAGCGACAGTTTTTACGGCGTTTGCTCATCGCTCTATATCGGAGACAAGATTGCCGCCGTCCATTTTGGGATGGCAACAGATCGGCTCTGCCATTACTGGTTCCCGGCCTATAGTGGTGATGCATCACACCTTAGTCCCGGGCTTTTATTGCTCGTAGAGATGTCGAAAACCGCCGCTGAACTTGGTTTGCAGGGTGTGGAATTGGGGCCAGGCAATTATGGGTTTAAAAAGGATTTGGCCAGTTATCAGGTCGGAATTGGCTCCGGCTATATCGGACAACCCTCCATGCAATTGATAACCCGTCAGCTCACGCAGGCCGTTGTGCGGGGGATTGAAACGGTCCCGATCGGCCCCATTCGAGATTGGCCCGGAAAAGCCGTTCGAAAGCTCGATCGTCTCGCTGGGTTTTACGCGGCGTGATCGCGTTTAGTCGTAGAGCTGTTTTACTCGCCGGAGCTGCCTCGGTTTTTGGCGGGTCAGTGTCGACGGCGAAAATACTTCCTTCCAGCAAACTGGATCTTTGGAATAACGCGACCGGACCGCATCTGCGCGGCGCGGTTCTCGCTCAGAGGCGCGTCTACACCAGTCTTGATGGCTCTGTTTTTTTGGGCGACGGTGCCGTTGGCACACCCGTCACCGACGCGGCTTTGCAGGCCCTGGTACAGAGCGGCGCAAATCTGGTTATCCTCTCGCATCCTGGTACCTACACCGAACAGGCCCCCCATATTCCGGACCCCGCCATCGAGGCGCATCTCGACGACATGATAGATCGTTGTGAGCAGGTGGGTTTATTCGCAGTCATCGGTTTGCGGACCGGCCCTGGACGCAGTGAGTTCACGTTTCACAAGGCGGATGCGGGCAGCTGGTTTGATGAAGCGATGATCGACGATTCTGTCTGGACATCTCAAGCAGCGCAAGATGGCTGGGCGCGAATGTGGGAAAGCTTGGCAACACGCTATCGCCATCGCCCCAATGTTGCGGGCTATTTGATGATGGTGGAACCGAACGCCAATCAATCTGCGCCCGACGGGCAGGGCGGTATTCTGGACGAATGGGATCCGGAACGTCTCGCTCGCTTTACCGATGGTCGGCTCAGCGACTGGCCCAGCCTCTCTCGTCGATTGGCACGGAGAATCCGATCGGTCGATCCCGAGACACCGATCCTTGTGAGTCCCGACGGATTTGCCCATCGACGCTTCGCAAGCCTTTTGGATCTGAATGACACATCCGGCATGGTTTTGGCCGTGCATAACTATGCTCCGCGCCGATACACGCATCAGGCGCGAGAGGATGATCTTGATTTCGCACCGCACGAGGCGGACTTCGCGCCGATGAATGCCACACACTGGATGGTCGGTGAATTTGGCACGGCACGCTGGGCGCCCCGCGCGTCGGAATATCTGCGGCAACAGGTCTCTGCATTCGAACAGGCAGGCGCCGGCTGGGCCGTGTTTCGCTGGGATAGTGGTTGGCGCGTTTATGAGCGCCAGGAAAATATGTTCAACCCACTATACGGAGCTCAACCAGACAATACAGACCTCCCGCAAACCGCCCCAATGTTGGAGATGCTGAGCACCCTTTGGGGCTCAAATACGCGACGTCCCTGAACAAACAAGGCTGATCAACGAATATTGATTTTGTCGCCCAACAGGGCAGGCAGTGTTTTCGCCATGATCCACAAGTCGAACAAGAAACCGGCTTTGGCAATATAGTCGATGTCCCATTGGATGCGCTCGCGTGCCGCCTCTGGAGTGTGTAATGGTCCACGAGATCCATTGACCTGCGCCCAGCCAGTAATGCCCGGTTTGACGCGATGGCGGTGCGCATATTCCGCGACCAGATTGGATGTTTCGGTCCCGCCTGTCTTCATGCTGGGGGCATGTGGCCGGGGGCCAACCAGCGACATATCACCAGTGATAACGTTCCAAAATTGCGGCAATTCATCGAGGCTGGTTTTCCGCAAGAAATTTCCCAGACGGGTGACCCGCGGGTCGTCCAGTTCAACCTGCCGGACAGCCTTTGATGACTGCTTTGGGTCATGCCGCATGGTGCGAAACTTAAGCACAGTGATGCGTCGGCCATTGAAGCCTTCTCGTTGCTGGCGAAACAAGGATGGCCCGGAACTGTCAATTCGGACCGCCAGCGCAATCAAAGCCATGACAGGCAGGGCACAGATCAAAAGTGCCGATCCAACGACCAAGTCCTGCGCACGCTTGGCGAACAGATGCCCAAGTCGTTCTTCTTCCCCGCTCATGCGTGTCGCGTGGACGCCTACCACGTCTTCCAAACTGGTCTGGCGCGGATCAAAGCCATCTTCATCCATCAGCAGACAAACTGGTTGGGGCAAGGCCCGCAGTTTTTCCAACATTGTCTTGACCCGGGCTTCGGCCCGCGGGGTGACCGTCAGAACAATCCGGTCGATCTGCGGCAAGAGTGACCAATCAAATAATTCACGCGTGTCACCGAGATAGGGCGCACCGGCGAGCTGAGCCGGACTCCGAGACTTGCGGTCATCGAAAACGCCGACAACATTGACTGAATCTGACCCTTCATTCGCAGCCAGCAGCTTGCGCGCATTGGCCGTCGCGCCGACCAGCACGATGTTGCGAGCCAGGCGGCCCGCCTTGCTCCAGTGCCGGATCAGACCGGCATAAAATACGTGCAATATAGTCAGACTTGTTGCTGCAATCGCCGTGAAAACGGCAATCTCGGCAGATCCGCTCGACCCAATGCTGAGTGCCAGCATAGTGGTCAGCGCTCCAGCGACGCCGATCGCAATCAAGGCGCGCGCAATACGAAAGACGGCGGAGCGACCCGGAGTGATGTGATATTGCCCGGCGACAGTCAGCAACCAGGGGGTCACCAGTACAAATCCAAGCAGGGGCAACACATCTCGAATGGAGCTGGTTAGAAAATTACCCTCTGACAAAAAAAGTGTCGCCGCACCGGTCAGAACGTAGATGATTGCCAGATCAACACTTCTCAGCGTATGTCCAAGCGCCTTGCGATTGACCCGGTGCTCGGGTGTGCGCGATTGGGCCCGTATCTGGGCACGGGTCAGGGACGCTGCGTCATTGGTAAGCGGTCGAATTGTCTCGGACGTATCGTTTGCCGGACCATTTTGCACCGGTTGGCGTGAGCTTGAATATTTCACCGATTACCCCTTTTCTGAGCCCCGGTATGCACCCACAAGCCCAATATTTCGTTGAAAGGTATGGTTAAATTTATCTTTCCAGCGACACAATTTGCGTCAATGGCCCATGGCTGCTGCATAAACCCGTCATCTTTACGATCAAAATTTAAAAGAATGCTGGCCAGCGAAGGGATGCAGGCATAAGACACCGCCGCCGGACGTCGCACGCAGGGGTGCTGACGCCAAACGGATAATGCCATGATCAAGACATCTCTCTCCGCCTTCGCGGATCGTATCTCCAGCACTGTTCGCAATCGCGGAGAGCGACCAGATCTGACCCTCGGTCAGTTTCGGATCGAGATTTTAGCAGGCCTGACCGTGGCGCTGGCGCTTGTGCCCGAAGCGGTCGCATTTGCATTTGTCGCGGAAGTTCCGCCATTGGCGGGCCTCTACGCTGCCTTTATCGTCGGTTTGATCACGGCCCTGTTTGGTGGCCGTCGCGGCATGATCTCTGGGGCTACGGGCGCGTTGGCCGTTGTGATGACCTCATTGGTGATCGAACACGGGATTGAATATCTGTTTGCGACTGTCGTTCTGATGGGAATTATTCAACTGGCGGCAGGGATTTTCCGTCTGGGTAAATTTATTCGGATGGTACCGCATCCGGTGATGCTCGGCTTTGTGAATGGTCTGGCGATCGTCATTGGTCTGGCCCAAAAAGAACAATTCATGGTGGTCAATGAATTGGGCGAACATGTGTGGATGAGCGGCATGCCACTCGTCTGGACGCTGGGCCTGGTTATCCTGACGATGAACATCATCTATTTTACGCCCAAGATCACCAAGGTGATTCCCGCGCCTCTCATGGCGATCGGTGTGGTTGCAGCGCTTGTTATTCTGTTTGACCTACCGGTTCGTAATGTCGGCGATCTAGCCTCCATCGGGGGGCAATTGCCGACTTTCCATTCTCCATTTGGTGAGGGCGTTGGGCCCACCGGGTTCCCGCTCGCCCCGGTCAATTTTGACACGCTGAAAATCATCCTGCCTTACTCATTTATCCTTGCCGCCATTGGCCTGATTGAAAGTCTGCTCACCCTCAACTTGGTCGGCGAAATGACAGGCCGCCGGGGTGGTGCCTCCCAGGAATGCCTGGCCCAGGGCGCGGCCAATGTCGTAACCGGTTTCTTTGGCGGCATGGGGGGCTGCGCGATGATTGGTCAGTCAATGATCAACGTAAAATCCGGGGGACGTCTGCGGATTTCCGGGATTGCTGCATCGCTCTTCTTGCTGGCCTTTATTTTGTGGGGGTCTGGTTTGATCGAACAGATCCCGTTGGCAGCGCTTGTCGGCGTCATGTTTATGGTCGTGATCGGCACGTTTGCCTGGCAAAGCCTGCGCATCATGCGCCGCATTCCCAAATCCGATGCCTTCGTAATCCTGCTGGTCACTGGCGTGACCGTCTACGCAGAATTGGCGACGGCAGTGATTGTTGGTGTGATTGTCTCCGCGCTTGTCTACGCTTGGAACGCCGCAGCGCGGATCCATGCCCGCGTGGAAACACCAGACGAGAACACAAAGGTTTATCAGATCGAGGGGCCGCTATTCTTTGGCTCTGCGACGGGCTTTATGGAATTGTTCGATCCCGCAAGTGATCCAAAGCGTGTGGTGGTAGATTTCGCCGAAAGCCGTGTTGTGGATCAATCCGCATTGCAGGCCATCGAAGATCTCGCGATCAAATACGATGCGGCAGGCAAAAAGCTCGAATTGCGTCATCTCAGCCCGGTCTGTCACCGGCTGCTAACCAAGGCGGGCCAGTTAATGGTCGATAGCGATGATGATCCGGTTTACGGCATCGCCGTCGAGTATGAAATTCGTCTCGGCCGCATGGGCGGCGCGCATTAGCAATTCCCCTGAGAGGGACCTCACGAGAGTGTCATTCCTCTCACACAATGGTTAGTTTGCCGAACCGGTCGGTCCGGCCTAGTCTCCTGCAAGCAAACTTTCCAGCGGGGGAATTCCATGTCCAAATTTATCGCGGCGCTCACAGCGTCAACCATTCTATGTTCCACGCCAGCTTTGGCCTGGCAGGACGCTGAGACAGAAGATGTCGCGGCTGAGGCGACCGAAGAATCATCGGCAACTGAAAACTGGGATGTCGCGAATCCGCCGCTTGAGACGCGGGAAATTCAGATCAATGTCACCGAAGGTACCTGGATGAGCCTGGATGTCAGTCCGGACGGCCAGACGATTGCTTTTGACCTGCTCGGCGACGTCTACACCATGCCAATCACGGGCGGTGAGGCGACCAGTATTTCCTCGGGCCTGCCGTGGGAAATCCAGCCACGCTTCTCGCCAGATGGCAGCCAGATTGCGTTTATCAGTGATCGCGATGGTGGCGATAATATCTGGATTATGGGCGCTGACGGTTCTGATGCTCGGGCTCTGACCAGTGAGAGTTTCCGCCTCCTCAACAATCCTACCTGGAGCCCAGATGGCCGTTACATCGCGGCGCGTAAACATTTCACCACTTCGCGCTCGGCCGGTACCGGCGAAATTTGGCTGTATCATGTGCTCGGCGGCGGCGGCGTGCAGATCGTCGAACGTCCTTCCGAGAGTTTCCAAAAAGAGCTCGGCGAGCCAATGTTTTCCGCTGACGGCCAATATATTTATTACACGCGCAATGTGACGTCGGGAAATACGTTTATCTACGCACAGGATTCCAACACCGATCTATTCAACATAATGCGCTATGAAATGGCGACGGGTGAAACCGAAACCGCTGTATCGGGCGTTGGAGGCGCAGTACGCCCCGCGCCATCACCAGACGGTCGTTTCATGGCTTTTGTACGTCGGGACCGCACGCAATCCGGCTTATACCTCAAGGATCTTGTTAGCGGCGAAGAGCGTCGCATCTATGACGACCTCGACCAGGACAACCAGGAAACCTGGGGCGTAACCGGCATGTATCCGAATATGGATTGGACACCGGATGGCGAAAATATCGTTTTCTGGGCGGGTGGGCAGATTCATTCGCTGAACATCGCGTCCGGTGAGGCCACGATGATCCCATTCTCCGTCAGCGACACACGTGATGTCATCGACCCGCCGCGTCCGATGGTTGACGTCGCGCCTGATGAATTCCAGACGCAAATGCCGCGTTTCGCGCAAGCCTCACCGGATGGTGGTAGCGCCGTGTTTGAAAGCCTCGGCAAACTGTGGGTGCGAGATGCCGAAACCGGTGCCACTCGACGTCTGACGCGTGATACCAGCGATCGCCGGGAGCTCTTCCCGACCTGGTCGCGGGATGGTCGCACGATTGCATTCGTCACCTGGGATGATGAAGAGCTTGGTACGATCCGTACGATTGCCGCCCGCGGCGGTCGTGAACGCCTCCTAACGCGCGAACCGGGTCATTATCGTCGCCCAAGATTTTCGCCTGACGGATCAACGTTGGTCTTCCAAAAAGGCTCAGGTGGTTATCTGACGGCGCCGGAATGGTCCGAGACCACAGGCGTCTTCACGATCCCGGCTGCAGGCGGAGACGCCACCATGGTCACAAGCCGGGGTTCCTCGCCGCACTTTGGCGCCGAGAATGATCGAATTTTCGTGACCCGGGGAACCGATCTGGTTTCGATGGATCTGGGTGGCAATCATGAGCGCACCCACGCCAGCGGCGATATGGTCGCTGAATACCAGGTCGCGCCTGATGGCACGCACATGGCCTTTCACGAGAATTATGATGTCTATGTGACGCCGATGTTACCGGGCCCGCAATCAGTCTCGTCCGGTCGATCTGGAGGCGCGTTGCCGAAAGTTGAAGTGAGTGGCAATGGCTCGTCCTACATGCATTGGTCCAGCGATAGCCGGATAAATTGGAGCCTTGGAGCGACGCTATTTAGCGCCGAAATGGCGGACTTCCGTCCAAATCCAAATGCTGATGAAGACGATGAGGGCTTTTCACCGCCAACCGAAGGCATGGACCTGTCCATGATGGCCACGTCTGATCGTCCTGAGGGTTTAACCGCCCTGGTCGGAGCCCGCATCATTACGATGCAAGAGGGCGCCGACGACATGATTGAATCCGGCGCGATCCTGATTGATGGCAACCGTATTGTCGCGATTGGTTCCACCGACTCTGTTGAAATACCTGACGGGGCCCGGATTGTTGATGTGTCCGGCAAGACTATCACACCAGGATTTATCGATGCTCACGCCCATGGCCCGCAGGGCACTGATGACATCATTCCTCAGCAGAATTGGTCGACGATTGCCCACCTGGCGCTCGGTGTAACCACAATCCACGACCCGTCCAGCCGGGCCAGCCACATCTTCACCTCCAGTGAATATCAGCGAGCGGGCATGCAACTCGCGCCGCGGACCTATTCAACCGGTGAGGTCGTTTATGGAGCACGTGCTCCGGGCTTCTACGCCAGCATCGAGGACTACACCGATGCGGAGGAACACGTTTTCCGCCTGGCTGAACAGGGGGCCCACTCGATCAAGAACTACAACCAGCCTCGCCGCGAGCAGCGTCAGCAGGTTGTCGCCGCATCGATCGCAGCCAATGTCGCGGTCGTAGCGGAAGGTGGATCCAATTATCATATGGATATGGCCATGGTCGCCGATGGCAACACCTCCATCGAACACAACCTGCCACCAGCGATGCTGTATGAAGATGTGCTGTCCATGTATTCGCAGACAGAAGTGGCCTACACACCGACCTTGACCGTGACCTACGGGGGGTTGGCCGGTGACCCATATTGGCGCCAGGCGACCGATGTCTGGCTGCATCCGATCCTGTCACAGCATGTACCGCCCACGATTTTGCAATCGGGATCGGTTCGTCGCACGACTGCCCCGGAATCCGATTTCGTCGATGGCGTAAATGCCAATACCGCCCGATTATTGATGGATCGCGGCGTATTGGTTTCCATCGGTGCGCATGGCCAGCAAGAAGGTCTCGCGTCGCACTGGGAGATGTGGTCCTTCGTTCGGGGTGGCTTCACCCCGTGGCAGGCGCTGCGGGCCGCGACATTGGCACCCGCTCAACATCTCGGATTCGATAATGATCTGGGGTCCCTAGAAGTCGGCAAATTAGCCGATCTTGTCATCATGGATGCGAATCCGCTTGAGGACATTGGCAATACTGACGAAATCGACATGGTCATGCTCAATGGTCGCCTGTACGACGCGGACACGATGAATGAGGTTGTGACGGGTGATGCAGAGCGCGAGGCGTATTACTGGGAGTAGCAGCCTCCTCATTCCGTCAAGAAAAGGCCCTTCCACTCTGGAGGGCCTTTTTTGTGGGCGGTTCGGTCATGCCCGAATTTATCTGTTTGAGTTCGGTCTCTGTCGCAGCCACACACATCATTGGTGATCCAAAGTCAGTGACAAGATTATGGCGATCAGGCGAAGCGCGGCCTACCGTCTGCCGTGGGAGTAAAGCCGACGCTCAACAATAGGCGTTGCCGTCAATTTGCAACCACGTTCAGGCGCTCTCTTACGGACTTCAACCGTCTTCGCCCGACCGGCGCACGCTGTTGCCCCAAAACCAGTTCAAAGCCGCCTTCTACACCCTCCAGCGCCGTTGCGTGGTCTAGATTGGCTATGAAGGATCGATGCACGCGCATGAAATTGGGCGGAAGGTTTTTTTCCAAAACAGCCCAAGTCTGGTCATGCAAAAGCTTTTTGGTGCTGGTGAGTTCAATCTCGCAATAATCATCGGCTCCGCAAATGCGTACGATGCTTTGTAAGTCAACAAAATCAGCGCGGCCTGGATTGCGGACGACGAGATGTTTAGGGGGGGTGTTCTCGGCATAATCGACCCGATCTAATGCACGCGCGAGGCGGCCTTCATTCACCGGCTTGGGGACGAAGTCCAGGACCGCATGGCCAAAGGCCTCGATCGCCCGATCCGGGAATGCCGAAACAACGATGATCCGGGCCGCGCCCAACTCCTGGTCCAGCAAGGCAAAGCCATCCTCGCCCGCTAGGTTGAGATCAAGAAAGATCAGGTCAAAACTCTGAGAGGTAAGGGCTGATGTCGCGGTATCGAGCGAATGTGCTCGTGTGAAATCCAGCGATTTGTCTGGTTTTAATGCCCGGGTCAATCTTTCGAGCCGACGTGCTGCGACGGCCTCGTCCTCAACGATCAGTATCTTCATGCGGAACCTGCCGGCAAGCTGATGACACTGGTCCAGCCACCGTCAGGGTTTGCTCCAGTTTCAAAACTGGCTGTTCTCGCATAGGCCTGTTGCAGCTTGCCGCGGATATAAGCGTGACCCTTGCCAGTGCTTTCATTTTTTCGGCTCGACCCGCCGGGTGGGGTTGTAAAGCTCAAATTGTGGCCGGTATCTGTCGCCTCGATGTCCAATATAAAATTTCCGCCTTCGGCATAATGATTATGGCTGAAGGCATTCTCGGCCAGTGTATGCAAGATTCCGGGCGGAATTTGTAACAAACCGGTCGGTGTCTGGACTTCAAGAGTAAAGGGTACATCTGATCGATAGGACATAATCGTCAGATAACTTCTGACCAGATCGGTCTCGTTTTCCAGTGGAATTAAATCTCGGTCGCTAATTGTTGCCAGGCTTCGCATCTGGTCACCCAGCGCTTCAATCAGTTTAAGGCCAGATTTTGGATCGGATTCAATCCATTCCGAAAGGCAATTGAGGGTGTTCATTAGGAAATGCGGCGCGATACCGCGGCGAAGCAGCTCCAGCTCCAATTGAGACGATCGCCGTGTCGCTGCATCCCGCGCCTGCCGTTCCTGTCGCAAAATCAAGATTTGATCGATAAACAGGGCACCCATCAAAATACAAACCGCGAAAAAGAAATCCCGATTAAGAAATTCGGCATTCTGAACGACGACGAGTGTTGCAAATCCGGCGAGCGCTGCGGCCGTCACACGAGCACTCACATCACCTCTCCAGGCGGGCGCGGCGACGGCCAGCAAGGACACCAAAGATCCGATTAGCATCGCGACCAGTGGTTTGGCATCAAATCCCGGGGCGAAGGGGGCGAGCGTCAGAATTGGCAGTGCCCCGATTGCCAGGAACAGGCGTTGCCGATGCCGGGCGAAGCGATTCGAGATAAAGGCAATCAAGGTGATCGAAAAAGCGCCGCCAAACACACCCACCATTATCAATCGAGGAATGTGGAGCGTGTACGGATAGGCCACTAGCCCGCGCAGCGACTCTGCTGCGAGTTGTCCGACAGCAAACAATGCCATCATCGACAACAATAAAGGGCCGATCTCCCGTCGTTCGACCGCAAACAAGCCTAGAAAGTAAAGCCCGGCCAGTAAAAGTGCTCCCGCACTCATGATCGCGGGCAGGTAATAGCTTAAAATACCGGTGCGAACCGAGCCGTATGGCGCGATCGCGATGACGTGGGTCGGGTGTCTCGCCCGCAAAATTCCGTGATGACTGGACATATGAACGACCAGCGAATTTTCGCCGTCCAAAATCAGTTCCGACGGCAGATGAACCGTGTAGTCCATCAGGCCGGGTGTTTCAGTTGCCAGGTTTGCACCAGGTTGGCCGTTCGAACCCAGAAGGCGTCCGTTCCAATAGATTGATGACGCCGCCATCGCCGACACGGCAACCGCTCGGGGTTGGCCTGCCGGGTTTGGTAATGCCTCGGAATCGATCGTCATCCGAACCCAAATTTCGCGACCCTGCGCGTCAATGTCGTGCAGAGGGGTCTCGACGCAGTTTTCTCGACCACCGTTCGGTAAGGCCGCAGCGGCGTCCGCGGTTTCGCACACGTGAGCCCGTGTGATTGCCAGCATGCCGGGCCCAAGTTGCGCACGTGTTGGAGCCGACACCAGGGTCATCGGGATGAGTAAAATTATCAGGATCAAACGAGTTATGGCTGCACTCTACTGTGTCTTACATGACTTGCCGATACCGTTCACCGACGCGCTGTGACCGCTGGCCGGGAGAGCGTATCTATTCGCCGATTTTGATTCCAACCAGGCTCATCGACAAATTGGAGCCTGATATGTTTAGAAAAATCCTCCCCGCCGCCACAGCCATCCTGGTTTCAGCTTTTGGTGTGGCCTGCGCCGACGACATTCCCCAACTCACCCTTGAACCTCATACGTTCGAATCCGCCGATGGACAAAGCGTCGACGCCGAACGTGGAACCTTCATGGTGCCCGAAAACCGGTCCGACCCGAACAGCCGCATGATCGAGCTGGGTTTCGTTCGCTTCCCGACGACCTCGGACAATCCCGGCAATCCGATCGTCTATCTGGCGGGCGGGCCCGGCGGCTCTGGGACGTCGACCGCGCGCAATCGTCGCT
This sequence comes from Maricaulis sp., assembly GCA_029251785.1. Classification (GTDB taxonomy): domain Bacteria; phylum Pseudomonadota; class Alphaproteobacteria; order Caulobacterales; family Maricaulaceae; genus Maricaulis. The sequence continues at coordinate 34,887 of JAQXCQ010000004.1, forward strand.
GGGAAATTTTTATGGCCTTGCGCGAAGTGGCCGATGTCATCGCCTACGATCAGCGCGGAACCGGGATATCTCAATCTCTGCCCGAGTGTGTGGACCCGACCCCGCCCAGCACAGAATGGGCTCTGACCCGCGAAAACATGGTCGCATATTTCCGCGAGGAAACAGCGCGGTGTCTTGATTGGTGGCGCGATGAGGGGATCGATATCAATGCCTACAACACGCTGGAAAGCGCCCACGATATAGACGATTTACGTCGCGTGCTCGAGGTCGATCAGATCGACCTCTGGGCCATCAGTTACGGCACACATCTGGGCATGACTTACCTGAAGAATTACGAGCAAAATGCCGGTCGCGGCGTTTTCGCCGGCTATGAGGGACCGGACGACACCGTAAAACTGCCCTCCCGCAGCGATGCCATGTTTGCCGGGATTGAAGAATTGATCGCTGCTGACCCAGTCGCCAGTCAGGCGTATCCTGACCTGACAGGCATGATGCGCCGAGTGCATGCGCGCCTGGAAGAAGAACCGGTCGTCGTGACCTTTACCCCGCGCGGTTCCGAGGAGCCGGTAACGCTGACAATTGGCGCCTTTGCCATTCAGTGGCTGACCGTTGCGATGGCCCGTGATCCGGGACCGGCGTCACAAGTTCCAGCCCTGTATATGGGCATGGATCATGGCAATTTCGACATGCCCGCCCAGATCATCAATCAGTATCTGTTTGGTGGCGTTGCCAGCATGAGAGCGATGTCAACGGCGATGGATCTGTCCTCCGGGGTTTCCCAGACCCGTCAGGCCCGTGTGGAAGTAGAGCGTCGGACCAGCCTGCTCAACGACGCCCTGAATTTCCCGATGCCACACCTGCTTGGTGTCGCGCCTGAGATGGATCTCGGTGCTGAGTTCCGCACGCCCGGTGAAGTGGACACACCAATCCTCTTCATCAACGGGACCCTCGACAGCCGGACCTACCCGGAGGCCGCGCAGGATGCCATGCAAACCCTGCCCAATGCGCATCAGATGATTGTCCTGAATGGCGGACACAACATCTTCGAGGCCGATCCAGTCATGAACGATATTGTCTCAGCCTGGTTCCGTGGCGAGACCGTGCCGGACCAAATCGAGTTTGACGCACCGGAATTTATGATCCCGGGGCGCTAAGCCCACCGGTCAGTGCCAGGAAGGGCGGTCCTCGCGGGTCGCCCTTTTTTGTGCGCGCGATGAGCTTGTTCGAAATGGCGGGCATGATAAAGTGCGGGCAGGGGAGACCATTAATGTCACGCACACGCTTGTCGATTTTCGCCACCGCACTGATCATTGCTCTAATTTTGTCCGCCGCCTTGATCTTGCCCGGTGGTGGCCCGGGGATGACGCTCGCGCAAGCACAGGCCGAGGCAGAGTCCCATGCCAGTGCCCGGATCGTTCGAAATGAATTTGGCATTCCGTCCATTTATGGCGATAGCGATGCAGATACCGCATTCGGGCTAGCCTATGCCCATGCCGAGGATGACTGGCAGACAATCCAGGGCATGCTCGTCGCGGCCCGGGGCACGATGGCCCGATATCAGGGGCAAGACGCTGCTCCCATTGATTACCTCGTACAATTATTTCGCATCCGCGAGACGGTAGACGCGCGTTATCAGTCCGAGCTGACCGTGCAGACACGGGCGATGTTGGACGGTTACGCCCGCGGTTTGAATCTTTACGCCACTGAGCACCCCGATGAGACTTGGGATGACGTTCTTCCTATTCGCGGCGAGGATGTGGTGTCTGGATTCGTGCTTCGAACTCCCTTCATGTACGGGTTGGATGGTGCCCTCGCGGAATTGTTTAGTGATGAGCGACAGCATTCGATCTCGCTGAGCGATAGCGAAACCGCATTTCAAGTGATCGAGGGCGCACAGCTGCCTTTCGGCAGCAACGCGCTTGCTGTCGCGCCCTCTCGTTCAGACGATGGCGCAACGCGCCTCTTGATCAATTCCCACCAGCCATTCGAAGGCCCGGTCGCCTGGTATGAAGCGAGCCTGTGGTCCGGTGAGGGCTGGAACATGACGGGCGCAACCTTTCCTGGAGCACCGCTCATTCTTCATGGATACAGCCGCGAGCTGGGTTGGGCCCATACGGTCAACAAGCCGGATTTGGCCGACATATACGTGCTGGAGACGGACGGAGACCGTTATTTGCTCGATGGAGAATGGTTGGAGCTGGAACATGCGACGGCCCGACTCGACGTGCGCATATGGGGTCCGATCCGCTGGACGGTGTCGCGGGATTTGTGGTGGTCCCGTCATGGCCCCGTTATACGCACGGAACATGGTGATTACGCCGTTCGCTATTCGGGAAATGATCAGGTCGGCGCCGTCGAGCAATGGTATCAAATGAACCGCGCGACCGACCTGGACAGTTGGATGGCGGCCATGAACCGTAATGCCATTCCATCACTCAACGCGATCTATGCCGATGCCTCGGGCCACATCGCCTACGTCTATAATGCTCGTATGCCGAACCGGATCAACGGTTATGATTGGACACAATACCTGCCGGGTGATCGCGCAGAACTGATTTGGGATAGCTATCACCCGCTGACCGCCATGCCGATCTATGTCGATCCGCAGAGCGGCTGGCTCCTCTCGACCAATCAGACCCCTTTTGACGTCAGCGATGAGAGCTCAAATTTGAGCCAAGATGATTATTCGGCAACATTCGGCATACCCCCGCGCTACTCCAACCGTGCCCTGCGCGCCCTCCCATTGTTCCGGGCAGAAGAGACAATTTCTCGGGACGACATTTTGAGAATTAAGTTTGACAATTCCTATGCTAGGGAAGGCGCTGTCGGACGCCTTGTCGATCAAATTCTTGCGATGGATATGTCCGACGACCCAGAGCTGGAGATCGCACGCCAAAGCCTGGCCCAGTGGGATTTGGCAACCAATATCACCAATCGACACGCCGCCCTTGGCGTGCTGACCGCTATTCGTTGCGTCGGTAATTTACACACTGACGATCCCTGGTTGATGGACCCGCGCCAGGCTTTCGCCGAAGCTGCCGCGGAGCTGCAAGACAGCTTTGGCCGACTCGATCCTGAATGGGGCGAGGTAAACCGCATGGTCCGTGGCGATGTTGATATTCCAGTCGATGGCGGACCTGATGTCATGCGGGCGATTTATGGGGCCTATCAATCCCTCGGCGAGGACGGTCGTATCCATGCGGCCGCTGGCGATACCTCCATCATGCTGGTCGAGTGGTTAGAAGATGGCTCATTGGTTGCGGATGCGATCCACCAATACGGATCCGCAACACTGGACATTGCATCACCTCACTATGCTGATCAGGTGCAAATGTTTGCCGATCACGAATGGCGGCGTCTGCAGTTAGACATGCCGAATGAAGGGTATCACCCGGCGAGGCGCGACTAGCGAATTTGCTTAATTCTCTGGCTGCCAAGTGGTGTGACGAACCATGATCGTTTCGAATAATTCACTGCCTATATGATCTGCCAGCCAATGCTGCAGGGCGGGTAGCGGTAAGGTGTCAAACCAGTCGAGGTCGGTATTGGCAAATTGCCGGACGAACGGGAAAATCGCGATGTCGGCCAGGGAAATTTGAGCGCCAAATAATTGCCCATTTTCAGCAAGCAAGGAATCGAGGCGCGCCAGAAAACCGAGACCTCGATCACGGTGGTAATCGGGCGCATCATCGGGATGGCGATCAGCGTATTTGTAGCGGTCCAGATCTGTTTTGAACGGGCCGTCATTATCTGCAATCAAGCCAGCCACAGCATCCGTGCGGCCGGTTTGCGGTTTCAACCAGCCATGCGGATCATTTTTGTTTAGAGCCCAGTGCATGATGTCCAGACTCTGCTCCAACACTGTTCCATCATGGGTGACCAGCACTGGAACGGTACCTTTTGGCGAAGCCGAGAGCATGGCCGCCGGCTTGTCGCGCAGTAAAACTTCGCGATGTTCGAGATCGATTTTGGCGGCATGCAGGGCCATCCGGGCACGCATCGCATACGGGCAGCGGCGGAAGCTATAGAGAATAGGCCGGGCGATACGCATCAGCTATCACCCGCGTCGGCTGAACCGATATGGACCTGCCCGCGCGATTTCGCCAGCAATGCCTGTTTGTGGCGCTCGCGAAATCGTAATTTTTGCGCCTCGCTCGTCCGGTCATGACAATGCGGGCAGGCTTCGCCAGGAATGTATTTGTCTGACCGGAGGTCCTCCGGACTTAAGGGTTCGCGACAGCCGTGACACAGAGCGTAATCGCCCTGGACCAGTCCGTGCCCAACAGAGACGCGTTGATCAAAGACAAAGCATTCACCTCGCCACAAGCTGTTCTCTTCCGGTATATTTTCCAGATATTTCAGGATGCCGCCCTTGAGATGATAGACGTCTTCAATACCCGCCTCGACCGCAAAAGAGGTCGATTTTTCGCAGCGTATTCCTCCGGTGCAATACATGGCGACGCGCGTATTTGGCTTATTTTCTCTAAACTTACGAAACCATTCGGGAAATTCCCGAAAGGTTAGCGTCTCTGGGTTGACCGCGCCTTCGAACTGGCCAATCCGTACTTCGTAATCATTGCGGGTATCGATGGTCACCACGTCTGGTGCGCTAATCAGATCATTCCAGTCTTCTGGCTCAACATAATGACCAACCGCAGCCAATGGGTCGATGCCAGGCATGCCCATGGTCACAATCTCTTTTTTCAAACGCACTTTTAGGCGCAAGAAGGGTTGGCTATCGGCCCAGCTTTCCTTGTGCTCTAGCTCAGTACAGCCGGGCAGGGCTCGAAGGGTTGCCAGCACGGCCCGCACACCGGCTTCAGGCCCCGCAATCGTGCCGTTCACACCTTCCGGGGCCAGAAGAATGGTGCCGAACACCGCGTTCCGCGAACAGGCTTGCTTGAGATGCGCCTGCATTGTCGCGTCATTATTCAGCGGTGTAAATTTATACAAGGCGGCGACGAGAAAGCGGGGCATGGGGCAATATCCTGATCTGATATCGCCCCTATAGCAAAACCTGCCGCGCCCGCGTAGCGCTGATGTGAGTTGGGCTCAGCCCAAAACCACATATCCACGGTGGTCCATGCAGTTGATGACGATGTCCTGTCGGTCGTCCTGCACATCACCATTCGCGTCCAGCCCCCCCAGAACGGCACCGGCAAGGGCGGCGTCGGCGACATCTTCTGCATCCGAATTATTGCTAAATAGACCAAACAGCCCACCGAGAAGCGCGCCGGCCAACATGCCGGAGCGGCGCTCATCGCCAGTCCAGTCCCGCTCTCGGGCAATTTTTTGACACTCGGATAGATCCGCCTCATAGGCGCTGTCATAGGGGCCATCAACAATGGGGCGATAGGACGCGCCGGGACTAACACAGGCGGTTACAAACAGGCTGCCAGCCAACAGGGCGGCGATCGTGTGGGTTTTCAAGCTCATTCCAATTCTGCCATTTAAATTGAGACAGGAAGGGAGCCCTCAATCTCCGGTGCCCCACACACGCACCTCCTGCACAGCGTCACCAGACGCTGCATCTCAAGGAAGTCATAGCTGACGGGGCCTCACTGTTCAGCGTTTTACACAAGCTGCATCAGGATTGACTCATGCGCGCATTAAAGGCCGCCATTTGGGCATCGGTCGCCGGTTTTTGATACTTCGACTTCCATTCTGAATACGGCAAGCCATACACGCGGTCACGCGCCTTATCAGATGTAACTTCGATACCTTGATCATCTGCCGCGGCCTTATACCACTTGCCAAAACAATTGCGGCAGAACCCAGCCAAAATCATCAAATCGATGTTCTGGACGTCCTTATTGGCGTCTAGATGAGAGAGTAGCCGGCGAAATACGGCCGCATCCAGCGCGTCCTGTTGGGATTGGGTGAGGGGCTCGGTCATTGCAAGACTCCAAGGTTGTTCGGAAGGCGTATTTTGAGCCCATTCGGCGAGCGATCAACCGGCAAATCAGTCCTCAGCCTACATTCATGCCCGGGCGAATAATCTCAATGCATTGGATGAATTGACGTGAAGTTTTGAAATTTTCCACGTGTTGCGTTTAAAAGTTGGATCGTCGCATCTCTGTGCGCGACCGATAGAAATAGTAGGGGTGACCATGATCAGGACCGCGCTTATCACCGCAATGGCGGTATCAAGTTTGTTACCGCTAACGTCATCGAACGCTCAGCCTCAACGCCCCTTTGACCGTCCGCAGCGTGAACAAGTTCGCCCGGATGGCCCGATGGAAATGGTTCGGGAGCAAGACCGTCGCCGTGGTTGCCGCAATATTGATCTGGAAATTTTTGACCAAATGCTTGTGGCGAGCCAAGCCATCGACACCGAAAGCGGACAGGTGACATTCGGCTTCTACATGGAAACCGACAATATCGGTGAATGCATGGCGGGGCGGAGCCGCACGAAGGCTGTTCTCACGCTCGCAGGCGGTCGTTGGCTTGGGCAGGGCTGGATAGGTCTGGGGCCGATCGCCCCCGGTGGCAATCGGGCAAGTCAGATCACGATCACGCTTCCCTATGCCGATTTGTTGGACGCGGATTGCACGTTGTCGCGCGATGATTGGGTGGTGACCGCCCATGCCGATTTTCAGACCCGTATTCGTGAATCGGACGAAACCAATAACACCCAAACCTTTAGCTTCAGGTCAAGTTCGGAGAGCGTTTGCCCATAGGCCAACGCGTGTGTTCGTTGGGGCTAGGTGTTGTTCTGATCAGGATCCGCGGCAATCTCCTCCGCCAATTCTTCATCCGCTGCATCCTCGGCCATCAGGTCGGCCAAGAGCAGATTCCGAGATTTGGCTTTCTCGATATAGGCATCATTGTCGAACATGCTGAGCTCGGCATCCCAGACATCAAATAATTGCTGCAGGCTTTCCTCATCATGCTTGGCAAACGCCGAGACATGCGCCTCGGCCACCGAGCGCGCATAACCCATCGTGGTCAGCGATTGCGTTGCAGCCTCTAGCGATGACCCGAACAATTCCCGGATCGGCATGTCTGCGCCTGCCGCCCGCAATTGATAGACATGTTCGCGACTGCGCGCCCGGGCAATGATCTTCACCCCCGGATGGCGATTTTTTACATGCCGCACAAGCTCCACCGAGCGTTCCATATCCGCTATGGCAATAACCAGTAGGCGCGCGCTGGCAATCCCGGCAGATTCGAGCAGATCCGGCCGCATAGCGTCGCCATAATAGACTTGCAGTCCGAATTTGCGCATGCCCTCAATATGGTCCGCGGCATAGTCCAGAACCACCGGCTTGTGCCCGGTCATCACCAAAAGGCGCTGCACGATTTGTCCAAACCGCCCCATGCCGACAATTATGACAGGTGCAGATTCGTCAATTTCATCGGGAGCTCTATCCGACGGCTGGGCGCCGGACATGCGTGGTGCGATGACACGCTCAAACAGCACGATCAGCAATGGAGTAGCCAGCATGGAAAGTGCGACGACCAGCGACAGGGTTTGCCCCAATGCCCCGGGCAACATGTGCGAGCCGCTGGCAACGCCCAGCAATACGAAGCCAAACTCGCCGACCTGGGCAAGGCCAAGCGCAAACATCCATCGATCGCGTCGCCGCAGCCCAAACATCATCGCCAAAACAACAAAAATTACGATTTTTAGAGCAACAACAGCAATCGTCAGTCCGAGAATAAAAAGCGGATTGGCGATCAACAGTGAGAATTCGATACCGGCTCCCACCGTGATGAAGAAAACCCCGAGCAAAATCCCCTTAAACGGCTCCAGATCGCTGACCAGCTCGTGGCGGTATTCACTTTCCGCCAAGAGAACGCCGGCGAGGAAGGTGCCGAGCGCCGCCGATAATCCCACATAGCCCATCAACAGGGTGATCAGGATAACCAGCACAAGCGCGCCCGCAGAAAACAGCTCACGCAGTCCGGTCCTGGCCAAAATTCTAAATGCCGGACGTGTTAGATATCGCCCTCCAACCACCACAAGCGCCACAGCCCCCAGGGTTGCGAGGGCCTGGCCCCAAGCGGGAAGTTGGGTGATGAGCTGAGAACTTCCATGTCCATCAGCATGGGTCATCTCTGTACCCGGGCTTATGAGCAAGGGCATAAGCGCAAGCATGGCAATGACGGCGATATCCTGAAACAGCAATACCGAGAATGAGGCCTGGCCGCCATCCGTCCGCATCCAGCCCTTCTCGGCTAACGTCTGCAAGACGATCGCGGTTGATGACAGGGAAATTATCATTCCCACAACGATCGCCACGCGCCAGTCCAGCCCGAGTAATAAGCCAAGCAGAGTCGCTATGGCTATAGTCGACAGGACTTGAAGGCCGCCGAGCCCAAACAAACGGTGCCGCATTCGCCAAAGCAGGGAGGGTTGTAACTCCAGGCCGACAAGGAACAGCATCATCACCACCCCAAATTCGGCGAAGCGCTGAACCGAGCTGGCGTCAGATCCAATCCAGTTGAGCACCGGTGCAATGGCAATGCCCGCGATCAAATACCCCAGCACGGAGCCAAGGCCGAGCCGCTGCGCGATCGGCACAGCGATCAAACCCGCGCCCAAATAAATCGCAACCTGCACCAGAATGTCGTTCATGCATGCCCCCCGGAATGGAATCAAGTCGGCAGTGTCGCGTGTTTTGGCCATTAGCCGCAAGCCGTTGTGCAGGCCGGGTTTTGCCTCGTATCTACGAGGAAATCAGCGCAGCGCGCTCTGCAAACTGTCAATGACCGCCAATAAGCTCAGCTAAACACTTGAAGCACTCCGCCAGCTCTAATACACCCGGCGGTGGAGAGGTGGCCGAGTGGTCGAAGGCGCTCCCCTGCTAAGGGAGTAGGCTCGGAAGAGTCTCGAGGGTTCGAATCCCTTCCTCTCCGCCACTATCTCAACACGGTTTTTCTGTATCCTTGAGGAGTGCCAGCCGCACTGTCAGTCGGCGTCGCTTGTTTGTTCGGCCAGGACCAGGGTTTCGCGAGCATTCTCTAGGCTGTCGCTGATCGCGTATCTCAGCGCGCCTTGATAGATGACGAGCGCCTCGAGGTCGGATTCAGCCAGAGGGACCAGCTCCGGATCAAAGGACAGAGCCCGGCGCGAATCGTTCAGGGATGTGTAATCGACGGCGTCGAACAGCGCTGTCGATCCCGTCAGATGGCTCGCCGCCTCCGGCCACAGGTATTCATTGCGCTCGATGGTCTGATTGAACCGTGACAAGGCCGTCCGCAACTCCGTCGGCAGGAGAGAGAGTTCACCCGACGCGACCATCTCGGCGAATACGGCGGACCGTGTTGGTGGCCGGCCGACATGGCGGACGAGACCCAGCCAGTGCGTCATCGTCTCTGGATCCGTCGTGGCGATCGTATCCTCCCGAATCGCTCGGATGACATTTTCGGTGGCCGCCTCATAGGCCGTCGCAATCTCCTCGGAGCTTACCAGGGTAGCCTCAAGGGTTCGGAACTCTTCGGTGATGCGCCCCATAAGTTCGTTGGCGCGCGCATCCGCCTGGCGGCTCTCATTCCAGGCATTGACCTGGAAGCCGATCACCACGCCCGCGATCACGATCACAAACTCGACAGCGGCAGCAAACCAGTCCTGCTCGCGGATAGCCTTGGAGATATTACTTAGGATCATGTTTTGCTCCCGATGATCGGTATCAACATTTAAGACAAAGCGCTGCTTGGCAATCGAATTATGGTGCCAGCGCGCTCACTCCATGAGAGCCCACGGCCTCCGGCCGCAGGAAGATTCAACGAACGAATGCTCACGCTCCCGGCCTGGTCGCAGAGGGCGGTCCAGGGTGTAGCCCGATCGGAAGACAAGCTCGTTCTTGTCTGACACCACCGCCACGATCTCATTACTGGTCGTCTTCGTCTTTGCGCGACGACGCGCTATTTGGCCGCAATACCACGTCCCGATCAGCATCCAACCGTGGCGCGGCGCGGCTTGTATCAAGCTCCGCATTCTCAAAACT
>JAQXCQ010000010.1 GCA_029251785.1 Maricaulis sp.
GATCCGCCCGCCGCCTATCGTTACACCGAAGTTCGGATGCAAAAGGTCGCTCAGTCTATCCTGGCCGACATCAACAAAGACACAGTCGATTTTCAGGACAATTATTCCGCCGAACGCCAGGAACCGATCGTCCTGCCATCGCGCTTTCCCAATCTGCTGGTCAATGGCGCTGGCGGTATCGCCGTGGGTATGGCCACCAATGTGCCGCCGCACAATCTGGGCGAAGTGATCGACGCGACCCTGGCTCTGCTCGAAGACGCCGACATTGACGACAGCGAGCTGCTGACCCTGCTGCCTGGCCCGGATTTCCCGACGGGCGGATACATTCTGGGTCGCACCGGTGCCCGCAATTCCATCCTCACGGGACGCGGCTCCGTCATCATGCGGGCCCGCTGTACGATCGACGAAATCCGCAAGGACCGGATGGCGATTATCGTCACCGAAATCCCGTTCCAGGTGAACAAATCCAATTTGATCGAGAAGATTGCCGAACTGGTCAAGGAAAAGCGCGTCGAGGGCATTTCCGACCTGCGCGACGAATCCGATCGCAACGGCATGCGCATCGTGATCGAGCTCAAGCGCTCGGCCAATGGCGAGGTGATCCTCAACCAGCTGTATCGCTGGACCCAGCTGCAGACCAGCTTTGGCTCCAACATGCTGTCGCTGGTCGGTGGTCGCCCGCAATTGCTCGGCGCCCGCGACATCATCAAGGTCTTCCTCAAATTCCGTGAGGAAGTGATTGCCCGCCGCACCAAGTTTGATCTCAACAAGGCCCGTGACCGGGCGCACGTGATCATCGGTCTGGCGCTGGCCGTGGCCAATATCGACGAAGTGATCGCTCTGATCCGGGCGGCACCAAATCCGGCCGTGGCCCGCGAGCAATTGTTGGCCCGTGACTGGCCAGCCTTGGACGTGGCACCGCTGGTTGAGCTGGTCGCCGACCCGCGCTCCATGCTTGCCGAGAACGGGACACTGCGTCTGACCGAGGAACAGGCCCGCGCCATTCTCGAACTGCGCCTCAACCGTCTGACGGGACTGGGTCGCGACGAGCTGGGCAATGAAGCTAAGACGCTCGCTGACCAGATCGAGGATTTGCTGGATATACTCGGCTCCCGCGAGCGGGTTCTGACGATTGTCCGCGAAGAACTGACCGATGTGCGCGAGAACTTCGCCACGCCGCGTCGTTCCGAATTTGTCGAAGGCGAGCTGGACTTCGAGGATGAGGATCTCATTCCGCGCGAGGAGATGGTCGTGACCGTCACGCATGGCGGTTATGCCAAGCGCACACCTCTGTCCGACTATCGCGCCCAGCGCCGTGGCGGCAAGGGCCGCGCCGGCATGGCGACCAAGGATGAGGATTTCATCGAGACCCTGTTCGTGGCCTCGACGCACGCGCCGCTACTGTTCTTCTCCAATAAGGGCATGGTCTACAAGACCAAGGCCTGGCGTCTGCCGCAGGGCGCGCCAAACACCAAGGGTAAGGCGCTCGTCAATCTGCTGCCGCTCGATCAGGGGGAAACCATCACCTCGATCATGGCGCTGCCGGAGGATGAGGATACGTGGAAAGAACTCAATGTGATGTTCGCCACCAAGCGCGGCACGGTTCGCCGCAACAAGCTGTCCGACTTTGTCCAGGTCAATCGCAATGGCAAGATTGCCATGAAGCTCGACGAAGAGGATCGCATCGTAGATGTGCGCCTCTGTAACGAGCAAAATGACGTCTTCCTGGTTTCCGACCGTGGTCGGGCCATTCGCTTCCCTGTGACCGCTGTACGCGTCTTTGCGGGCCGAAATTCGGTCGGTGTGCGCGGTATCCGCATGGTCGAGGGCGATGAGCTGATCTCGATGGCGGTCCTGCATCATGTCGATGTGGAATCGCCCGACGCCCACGCGTATCTCAAGCACGCCACGGCCATGCGCCGGGCTGCCGGGGATGACGAGGTTGATCTTCCGGTGAGTGAAGACGGTGATGAGGGTGAGGCGGCTGCACTGTCGCCAGAACGTATCGCCGAACTGGGCGGCGCCGAGGAATTCCTCCTCACCGTGTCTGCCGATGGTATGGGCAAGCGCTCGTCAGCCTATGATTACCGCGTCATGGGACGGGGCAATCAGGGTGTAGCCGCCCATGATCTATCGCGCGGCATCAAGCTGGCTGCCAGCTTCCCGATCGAAGATGCGGACCAGATCATGGCCGTCACCGATGGTGGCCAGCTGATCCGCTTCCCGGTTGATACGGTGCGCATTGCCAGTCGTTCTACACGGGGTGTCCGTCTGATCCGTCTCAATGACGGGGAGACCGTTGTCGCTGTTGTCCGCATCCAGGACGCCAGTGATGAGGAAGAGGGCGATATCGAAGACGGTGAAATCATCGAGAATGGCGAGGCCCCGGCCGCGTCGTCCGATGAGGCCGCCGCTGACGATTCTGGCTCCGACGAATCCGGTGCCGACGACGCTGAGGATTCCGGAGACGCCGGAGAGGGATGATGATTGACGCTTCGGTCCTGCTCGGCTTCATGGCGGCAAGTGCTGCTCTGATTGCCGTGCCGGGACCGAATGTCGCCGTCATCATTGCCACCGGAGCTGCCCATGGTGCGCGCTCGGCACTGACCGTCGTCGCCGGCACCACACTGGCCCAGATAGCCCAGATCGCACTCGTCGTGCTCGGATTGACCGCTCTGCTAGAAACATTCGCCTGGGCGTTCAATGTGATCAAATGCGCGGGTATCGCCTATCTGGTCTGGCTCGGCGTGTCGGCTTTGCGCAGCAAGCCATCCGACGAAGATGCACGCCCTGTGGCGGGCAGATTATTCATGCGCGGTGCGGCCACCGCCCTGGCTAATCCCAAGACAATGGTCTTCCACGCGGCTTTCTTGCCGTTGTTTGTTGACCCAACACATTCGGCCGGTCCGCAATTGCTGGTCCTGGCATCCGTTTTTCTTATGGTCGCCCTCATGCTCGACAGTGTCTACGCGCTGGGGGCAGGGGCTTTGGCCAATGTGTTTACCGGAAAGCGTTTTCGGGCATTGACGAACCGGCTTTCCGGAGGCGTTATGCTTGCCGCGGCCGCTTGGTTGGCCCTGCGCCGGGAGGCATAAGCACACAATGAAACGCACTGCGCTGTATCCGGGGACTTTCGACCCGATCACCAATGGACATCTCGACATTGTCGAGCGAGCTGTCAAGCTGGTGGACCGCCTGGTCATTGGCGTGGCGATCAACGCCTCCAAGAACCCCATGTTTTCCCTCGCCGAACGCGTCGAGATGATCGAACAAGAAGTGGCGCGTATTGATTGCGACGCTGAGATCATCGTGCGGCCGTTTGAGGGCTTGTTGATGCATTTCGCTGAGGAAGTGGGGGCCCAGACCATTATGCGCGGGCTTCGTGCCGTGTCAGATTTCGAGTATGAATTCCAGATGGTCGCCATGAACCAGCGACTGAATGACGAGATCGAGACCGTGTTCTTGATGGCCGATCCGCGCCATCAGGCCATAGCCTCGCGCTTGGTCAAGGAAATCGCCCGCCTCGGCGGAGATGTATCGGCTTTTGTTCCGCCCGCGATCGAAGCCCGACTGAAGGAGCGTTGTACGTGATCATGAAATTATCCCTGTCCTTGGCCATGGCCGTGGCCCTCGCCACAACCGCCTGTGCCCGCGAAGCGGAAAACACCGAAGTTGAATCCGCCAGTGCCGTCCAGCCTGGCGCGCCGACCCTGTCCAGCGCCGAAGCCGCCAGTCTGCCCGATTACGATTTTCCGGATGCTGCCTGGCGCGATCTGGATGCTGAAAATACAATCTATGTCGAGACAGACTTTGGTCGCATCGTCGTTGAGTTGGCGCCAGAATTCGCGCCCAATCATGTCGAGCGTATGAAAACCCTGTCTCGCAATCTGTTCTACAACCGGCTGGTGTGGCACCGGGTGATGGATGGGTTTATGGCTCAGGGCGGCGGCGCCGCGAATAACCGCGCGCACGCAACAGATTTGCCACCCATGAACGCCGAATTCACCATCCGTCGTGGCGGTGAGATGCAGATCAGTGAATTGCAAGATCGCGTCATCAATGCGCGGGCACTGCCGCAAATCGCGAAGGCCGGCTTCTGGAACGGCTTCCAGGCCGGGACGCAAGCCCTGGCCGCGGCGGGGCTGATGGGCGACGGGCGCGTTGATAGCTGGTTGCTACACTGTCAGGGCGCGGCCTCCATGGCCCGCACCACCGACCCAAACAGCGCGCGCAGTCAATTTTATCTGACACGCGGTGATGCCAATCATCTCAACGCGCAATACACAGTTTGGGGCCGTATTCGCTACGGTCAGGCCGCTGTTGACGCCTTGCGCGTCGGGACGCTTGGCGAGACGGTTGGCTTTGAGCCGGATGTCATTCGCTCTATGCGTGTCGCCGCTGATCTGCCAGAAGCGCAGCGAACCCGCGTACAAGTTCTCGATACCAATTCCACCGCTTTCACAACTTACCTCGACACATTGCGCAATGGATCAGGCGAACTGCCCGACGTTTGCGACATCACCGTGCCGACCCGGATACTGGAGTAGACCTCATGGCTGAAGAACAGCTCGTATTTACCCTCGACAATGGCGACGTCACTATCAAGTTGCGTCCTGATCTGGCCCCCAAGCACGTGGCCCGCATCACCGAAATGGCAAAAGAAGGCTTTTATGACGGCCTGACTTTCCATCGTGTGATCGAAGGTTTCGTGGCCCAGGGCGGCTGCCCAAATGGCACAGGCATGGGCGGCTCCGGCGTCAATATTCCTGCTGAGTTCAGCCCAGAGCCCCATGTTCGCGGCACGATGTCGATGGCCCGTGCCCAGGATCCAGACAGCGCATCCAGCCAGTTCTTCATCTGCCTCGACGCCGTACCATTCCTCGACAATCAGTACACGGTCTGGGGTGAAGTCATCTCCGGCATGGATCTCGTTGATGAAATTCCAAAGGGCGAGCCACCGGTTGTTGCCGGCAAGATCGTCAAGGCGAGCGTCGTCGAAGTCTGATTCCGACCAAGCCTATGCAAAGTGAAAAACAGCCTTCCTTCGGGGAGGCTGTTTTGTTTGGGTCACAGTTTCACTCCACAACTGTTATCGCCCTTGCCATTGTGTGCTCCAGCGAGCACCGTCTTACGATGAGCTGGATCAAGACAGTAAGCGCGGCTGAGGCGGATAAACGCCTCAAGACGCTCTACGACCGCATCGCCGGACCGGACGGGCAGGTCGATAATATTCTCGAGGCCCACGGCCTGCGTCCGCATACGCTGGAAGGCCATATGGCCCTCTACAAGTCCGTGCTGCACCATTTCCGAAACACGCTGGAGAAATCCTATCTGGAGACAATCGGTGTCTGGGTTAGCCGGCTCAATGGTTGCGACTACTGCGTCGAGCATCATTTCTCCGGTTTAGTAAGATTGCTCGACGACGCAGAGCGGTCGGTGCAAATTCGCGCGGCGATTGACGGTGCTGATTTGACGGGCGCGTTCTCGGGTCGGGATCTGGCCGGTCTGCGATATGCCGAAAAACTCACCCGTGATCCCGCGGCTATGCAGGCGGACGACGTGACCGCGCTACGAGACGCCGGCTTCGACGATGGCCAGATCCTCGAGATCAACCAGGTGGTGGCCTATTTTTGCTACGCTAACCGCACCGTTCTGGGGCTGGGCGTGTCGCATATTGGCGAGACACTCGGCTTGTCTCCGGGTGATAGCGATGATCCTGATAATTTGGGGCATGCTTAGCACCGAGCCGCTCACCCGGCTGGTCAAAGACCGGCGCGTGTTCTATGTCCCGCGCCATGAAAGTTGAGGCCTTTGATTTTAACCTCCCCGAGGAGAATATCGCCCTGCGCCCGGCGCGGCCGCGCGATAGCGCGCGCCTGTTGCACGTCGATGGGGCAGGGAAGATAGCCGATCACGGCGTGCTCGATCTCCCAGACTTGCTGCAATCCGGCGATCTGCTGGTCATCAACGATACCCGTGTCATCCGCGCCGCGCTCGAGGGCACGCGCCCGGCCCGCGCCGTCGGTGGCGGTGGTCCGGTGACCGTCGAGGTCAATCTTCACATGCGAGTCGCAGACGATAGCTGGCGCGCCTTCGTGCGCCCGGCCAAACGCCTGAAAGTCGATGATGAAATTCAATTCGGTGATCTCATCGCGCGCGTCGCCCACAAGGCCGAGGGCGGTGATGTAACGCTCGCCTTTGACCGGGCAGGGGCCGAGCTTGATGCCGCCATCGAAGCGACCGGCGTGCCGCCATTGCCGCCCTATATCGCCCGCAAGCGTGAGGTCGACGCGGCGGATGATGAGGACTATCAAACCACTTTCGCCCGCGATGCCGGCTCCGTGGCGGCACCCACTGCAGGCCTGCATTTCACCGATCGATTATTTGAATCTCTGGCCGCCCGCGGCATCGAGTATGTCCGCGTTACCCTGCACGTTGGCGCAGGGACGTTCCTGCCGATGAAGGTCGACGATACCGATGATCATGAGATGCACTCCGAGTGGTGCACGATCAGCGACAGCGCCGCCGCCGCGATCAATGCTGCCAAGCAGGAAGGCCGCCGCGTCATTCCGGTCGGAACCACCGCATTGCGGACAATTGAAAGCCTGGCCACGCGCCCAGGTCATATTGCGGCGGGCAGTCGCGACACCGATATTTTCATCACGCCGGGCAGCAGCTTCGCCATCGCTGACGCCTTGCTGACAAATTTCCACTTGCCGCGCTCGACCCTGTTCATGCTGGTCTGCGCCATGTCAGGGTTGGATGTGATGCAGGCGGCCTATGCTCATGCGATTGCTCAGGGGTACCGGTTCTACTCCTATGGCGATGCCTGTTTGCTCGAACGCGCAGCGTCCGATCTGTCAAGCAGCTGAATGCTCGCTCTATCGCACGTCGCAAAGGCGCGATAGAAGCCGCGCATGAGCGTCTTTCCTTATGAAATCAAAGCCACGGACGGCGAAGCCCGATCCGGTGTGCTCAAAACCCCGCGCGGTGATATTCGCACGCCGGCCTTTATGCCCGTTGGAACGGCCGCCACCGTTAAGGCGCTGTATATGGACCAGGTGAAGTCCACCGGGGCCGATATCATTTTGGGAAATACCTATCACCTCATGCTTCGGCCAACGGCAGAGCGGGTCAAGCGTCTGGGTGGACTGCATAAATTCTCTACCTGGCAGGGACCGATCCTGACCGATAGTGGTGGTTTTCAGGTCTGGTCGCTGTCCAAATTACGCAAGATGACCGAGCACGGCGTCACCTTCCAAAGTCATATCGACGGCTCCAAACACGAGCTGACGCCGGAACGCTCGATCGAGATTCAGGCCGATTTGCTGGGGGCCGATATTTCGATGCAGCTGGACGAATGCACGAATTTTCCGTGTCCCGAGGCGGAGGCACGTGCCTCCATGGAAATGTCCCTGCGTTGGGGCCAGCGCTCGAAGGATGCGTTTGGTACCCGTGATAGCCAGGCCTTGTTTGGTATTGTTCAGGGGTCGGTTTTTCCCGAATTGCGCCGCGCATCGGCCGAGGGTTTGCGTAAAATTGGCTTTGATGGCTATGCGATCGGCGGTTTGGCCGTCGGTGAGGGGATCGAGACAATGTGTGATGTTCTCGATTTCACCGTGCCGCACCTTCCAACCGAGCGCCCGCGCTACCTGATGGGTGTTGGCAAGCCGATTGATCTGGTGCGTTCAGTCGCGCGTGGTGTCGACATGTTTGATTGTGTGTTGCCGACAAGATCCGGGCGCCATGGTCAGGCGTGGTCCGATTACGGCCCACTCAACGTCAAGCGCGCTGAGTTCATCGATGATGAAAATCCGATCAATGCGGATTTGGATTGCCCGGCAAGCCGCGACTACTCACTCGCCTACCATAACCACTTGTTCAAATCCGGTGAGTATCTCTCTGCCATGCTTCTGTCCTGGCACAATATTGCCTATTTCGAGGACCTGATGGCGCGCATTCGCGACTCAATTACTCGTGGCGATTACAACAACTTCTGCAAAGATTTTGAATCAAAATGGGAGCAAGGTGAGGCCGCGCGCCTCGAGCGGAGTGCTGCCGCAAATTAGCGCGCCGGCAGACGCGCAGGATCAGCCTGCATAATTTCCAGCCAGATAAGGGCATTCGGAAGACTGAACGAGATACAAACAGATTTGCGGCCAAGTGATTTTGGTTCTGGGTTTGGCCGCGACGCCACAATTAACCGGTTCAGAAAAGCGAATCATCTTCAATGAGATAGAGTCGTCTCTGGATTCAAAACATCAAGTCTGTGCATTTAGTCAGGTCTACCGCGATTGAGGTGTAACCCGGCTAAGCCTTAATCGTCCAGCAGGTCATAGGCCTCAAACGCCCGACGCATTTGAGCGGGCGGACAACCAAAGCCGTCATACAGTCCGCGCAGATAGGCGCGCCGTCGCTGCGCAATTTCTCTTTGTTGTTGCGCCTCGCGCTCAATTCGCCCCGCGCGACCGAGAAACCGGATCACCGGGCGCACCGGGTTGAGACCGACAATTGTGGAATGATACAGATTAAGTGTGGCATCGCCGACGGCACCGGGAGCTTGAGCGGCAGCATGGGCGCTTTGGCTCAACCAGCCATCGTGATCGTGTTCTTCATCGTGAACAGCCTGCTGGCGGGCAACTTCTTCAACATCCGGACCCAGCACAACGGTCAACCGAGCAATATCACGCGCCGTGGTCGAACACCGTCGTCGGGAGCCATCGCCGCCATAGGGCGTAGGCACAGTATCATCGCCCTCATCAACCATCACCGGTCCCGGCCGTTCCCTCGGCATACCAACCGCATTCTGCACGGCAGTTGTGGTTTCCGATCTTGCAAAATTGCCGGCCCGGCCAGCCTGCTCTCGCGTCGATGAACATGCGCTCACAGCTAACGCTATGAAAACACTTATACTTATGTAAGCTAATCTCCTCATGCATTCTATCATACTGATGATTGTGACGAAATCTCATCAAAAATACCGAAAACCACAGTTTTCACCCGTTGACCCACCGGATTCGCATCTATAAGGATGCGCCTTCCTCACGAGGAGCCTGTAGCTCAGCTGGTAGAGCAACTGACTTTTAATCAGTAGGTCCAGGGTTCGAATCCCTGCGGGCTCACCATTTTCACTTATTAAATCAATAGTTTAATGCAATAGTGAAAATGGTGAGAATCATTCTTAGTTTACAATTTTTACAATTACTGTGTGGTTATTGTGTAAACTGAGCGAGATTTATGTAGTTAAGTCATTGAAAACAAACGTAGAGCAAGATGATTCGGCGTCAGTTGCTCGAAACTCGCCCATTTTCTCGCTGCCATTCCCCTACGACAAGCGATTTTCGCGAATTTGGTAGTCACTCGGCTTAGTTCAGAGTAAATAGAAGCGACTGGATGGGGAGCGCGGTGTGATACGGTTAAGTATTTTGACGTTAGTCGCACTATTGATCTCGTCGTGCGTCTCTATCACCTCGGAATCTGTCTCCGAAATGTCCGGCTACGATCTTTGTCGATTTTCTGGGCCGGGATGGATCACGACCGCTGGCGAGGACGTAACACTCAATGATGAGCTCAAGGCTCGTGGAATTGATTGCTACGAACAACACGCCTTAGAGCGCGAACGATTAAATCGAGTATTTGCCAGCTACGGATCGGGATATTCAGGCCCGACCGGGTATCCGTCGGCGGATGCTCAGCAGGGCAATGCTTGTTTGACTTATGTTGCAACAGGCCAACGGTATCGCGTCGACGCGCGGGTAATGTCAGGTAATGAGCTCAATCAAGCGACCGGAAGCTACAATTATCCTGGTTGGGCCCGCCACGTAGTTGTGTTCTGGGGTCCGGGGCAAGCAACGATTATCCAGATGAACGCGATGTTTTCTGATGAACTTCCGGCGATTTCTCTCCACGGAACCGACCAGCAGGATCGGGAGTGGCAGGTGTCGCGAGCAGGGCCGATTTGCTGAATTGCTTCGTCGGAATTTGTTTGTGTAGCGAGCTACGACTGAAATTTGTGTGTTTTATTAAAGTGGTATAGATCAATTGTCACAATCAAAAGGGGCGGCGGGAATGGCTAGCGTAAGTTCAGCAAATGTGCAGGTTCAGATAGACGATATGCTTGTCGTCAGTTCTGGCACTGTTGTGGTCAAGGATGACTGGCCGTGCACGATCAGCTTCGGACCTAGCGCCAACCCGCTCGTCTATTCCATCAAGTTTTTCCATGACTCGAATGCGCAGGGCGGCGAAACGGTAAACATTCGGCAGAGCAAGGACAACGCTCGTCACGGGACGCTGGAGTTGACGAACTGGAATAATTCAATGGGCACAAACTTGGGTCCGATCCAGATCGGAACCCTGGAGGGGCGAGAGATCTGGTTGTCGCTATACGTCATAGGAATGACGGAAAAGCTGAAAGTGCTCCACTACACCGTCTACGAGAAGGTCTAGAGCATGACCGATAAACTTGAATTTGGGACCAACGAGGCCATAAACGCGCAAATAATTGAATCCGATGCTGCGAAACGCGGAGTTGTTGGCAAGTGGTTTGGCGACAAGGAGCACGCGCCGGTTAATATCGCGGGTTTTGCATTTTTTTTCTTGCTCGCGGCCCTCTTGGCGGCATTGTTTATCATGCCAGGTACGGCGACGGTTTCAACAATATCCGGAATTATGGGGACGACACTCGGTTACATATTCGGAAAAAAATAGCGACATCTAACTTGAGACAAGACCATAGGTGTTGGAGCATCCAAAAGTTAGAAAGTCAGTTTACAATTGTAGCAGATGTAATTGAATTCAGTGGGTGAGATTTTTGCCCATTTTACAAGCAAGTCCTTGATAATATTCACGCACACCCAAACTTTTAATCAGTAGGTCCAGGGTTCGAATCCCTGCGGGCTCACCATTCCCCTCTTAAATCGGGCATGGTGAAGATAGCGCTCAAACAACATGAAATCGTGATTTTCATTGGCCGTGAATCGATCTGCGACGCGATGGTCCTGTCGCAAAGTGTTGCCGGTGCGAGATCGAGTCTTTGCGCCTCCACGAATAATGCTGAGCTGCGCTTATAGATGAGGTCGACTTCCGCCATAGCGGCGGCTCGATCAAAACTGTGACGATCCCGATTGGCTTCATATTCTGCAATGCCTGCGATGAGGCCGCCTGCATTGATCAGATAGTCCGGCGCATAGAGAATGTTGCGGGCATGTAGACTTTCGGCGTCCTCGGCGAGGGCGAGCTGGTTGTTGGCCGGTCCTGCAATCACAGACACATTGAGGCGAGCAATTGATTGCGCGTCGAGTATTCCACCAAGAGCGCACGGCACCAAAACGTCAGCGTCTGTTTCCAGAATGGCGAGTGCCGGAACGACACGTGCGCCGCACTGCTTGGCGACATGGTGCGCCCGTGCCTCCTTTAAATCGCAAACGCTGATAACGGCCCCCTCGCGGTGGAGTAAACGGCACAGGATCGCACTCACCGCGCCAGCGCCCTGGACGGCAAGTCTCAAGCCCTGCAGGTTATCGCGGCCGAGCCGATGAGAGACAGCGGCGCGAATGCCATGGAACACACCCTGCGCCGTATAGGGCGCGGGATCCCCGCACCCTTCGGCGCTGCCGACGAGATGGGGCGTGATCGTCCGCATGACCTCAATGTCGGCCACGCTGATATTGACATCTTCGCCACCAATATAGTGACCGCCCAGGCTGTTGATTGCATAGGCCAGGGCACGCAATAGAGCTGGGCTTTTCAGCTTTTTCGGATCTCCGATAATGACCGTTTTTGCGCCGCCCCAGGGCAGATCAAGTGCCGCCGACTTCGCCGTCATCCCACGAGAGAGCCGGAGTACATCACGCAAGGCCTCATCCTCGTCAGCATAGGGCCAGAATCGAATGCCACCGAGAGCCGGGCCACGCCTTTGATTGTGGATGCCGATCAAGGCGTGCAAGCCGGAGACTGAATCAACGACGCGCAGGACGCGGTCATGGGTGGGAATGTCGATGTTTGAAATCGTCAGCCCTGTGGGCAGGGAGGGGGTGGCGTGATCTGGCATGGCGTATTTCCTCTCCAGATAATCAAGACACCATCGGCGCGGTCAACGTGGTGAAAGGGGCTGTCACACCAGCATTATTTTAGGTATTTTGATGCAATAACTGAGGTTTGCGGCGTTTAGCCCCCATATCGAACATGCAGGTGAAAAGGGGATTCGAACTGATTCGAGTTTCGTCATCTCGAAACCATATACGCCCCACGAATATTTTTATTGTCTTCTGGGCTGAGATCACACTTTCTCATTTTAACGGATCGGATTAACATTCGTTAGGGATTGCGATACCGGTGTGACTTCCCGGGGGGCGAGGGTGGCTGTGCGACCATTATTATTGACACTTGTTTGTCTCGGAATTGGCGTGGGCGGCTGGTCCGCGGCCACGCGCTCCGGTCTGTGGCCATTGCCGACCCCCGCCCAGGCGGTGTCGTCCATCCGTGATAACTTTGACCCGGCCATCAGGGATGAGGACGAATCGCGATTGCTGGCCGGTCTGCGCAGCACGACCCCGGTCGGGGCAGATGGAATGCTCGCAGAAATCGCGCGCGAAAACAGTGCGAATCCCACGGTTTCCAATACCACCCAGCAGCCCAGCGGGTGGAGTGCGGCCAATATCGACTCGCTCATCATCGCCCTGTTTGATGTCGAAAGCCACGGACTGCCTTCCCTCGCAGACGTCGCGCAACAGCTAGATGACCCTGCCAATCTTATGTCGGATTCATCGCGCTCCGAACTCGCGACCCGAGCTTATCTTCGCTACGGCGGATGGCTTCGCTATGGATTGCTTGATTCCGAGACGCTCGAGCCGCGAATATTGTCTCAGTCAGAAATTGACGGGCTGCTGAATCTGATGAATGCGGCACTGAGCGCTCAGACGATCGCCCAGTCCTTGGCGGAATTGGCACCGCCAGTGGATGACTATCCCGGCCTGCGACTGGAAATGCGACGCCTGGCGGCCTACCAGCCGGTGTGGGCGGGCATTGAGGAAGGAGACGACCTTGGCCCCGGTGATGAAGGGCCCCGCGTCGAGCAATTGCGCGCGCGTTTGGTTGCCGAAGGTCTGTATGCAGATAGTTGGGTGGCGGGGTCGCCCTATGACACTTTACTGCAAACGTCTGTTCGGCGTTTCCAGGGGCGCGTCAATCTAATGCCTAACGGATTGATGGATTCCGACACGCTGAGGCAACTTAATATTTCACCGGAGCATCGTATGGCCCAATTGCGGGTGAATATGGAGCAGCGGCGATGGCGTTCAAGAGATTTGGGGCGCAGGCATTTGTGGATCAATCTAGCTGATTTCAAGTTGCAGGCCTGGGAAGATGGCGAGCTGGTTCGCGAGCATCAAGTCATGGTGGGGCGCGAGTATAGCTCAACCCCGGAATTCTCCGAGATGATGAGTTATCTAGTGCTCAACCCGCGCTGGGGCGTGCCCGGCGGATTAGCAGCTTCGCGATTTCGGTCTATCCGCCGCAATCCGTCCGTTATGCGCACCGAGGGTTATAGTATCTCCAATACTGATGGAGAACGCGTCGCGCTGCGTGAGGTGGATTGGGGCCGCTGGGGCCGAGGCTGGCCTTACCGTCTGTCGCAGGCCCCCGGCCCGACCAATCCTATGGGCGAGATAAAGTTCATTTTCCCCAATGCCCATAATGTCTATCTCCACGATACTACCGCTCGGGAAGATTTTGGCCTCACTCGCCGTGATCTTTCTGCCGGGTGCATCCGGGTCCAGGATCCGATGGCGCTTGCTGCATGGGTGCTGGAGTCTCAGGCTGACTGGCCCCGAAGCCGGATCGACGAAACCGCCGCTGGGAACGCGCCGCGCGTTGTGTGGCTCGAAGAGCAATTGCCGGTGCACATTGCGTATTGGACCGTTGTTGCGGACCGTGATGGAAGCGTTCGCTACCTCAACGATCTTTACGGACGGGATGGCCGAACCATGCTGGCCTTTACCCTCGCATTTGACGCACCGCCCCCTCTGACCGCCCATCGGGGCGGTAGTGGCACACTGTCCGCACCGTCACTGGATTAGGCAATAACGAATCCCAATCTGCGCGCAATCGTCGTATCTTGTTGAAGTTAAGGTGTTTTTATGAATATCCTGAAGCGACCTCGGCGTGCGCCGATTGGATTCCCGGCTCAGAGTGTAGCACGCATGCAACGCCTTGGCTTTTTTACACCAAATACGTGTTTTGGCCGTCTAATGAGTGGCGTGGCCTAAAATATTGCTGTAATAGTTAATCCTAGAAGCGCCCATGAGGGGCGTTTCCGAGTGTTTCGAGTATGTTCGAGACCGGGCAGTCACACCAAGGGAGCAGACGCTCCTGGAGGGGGAATGATGAAGAATCGGCTTTTTGCGGCAGCTGCCGTAGGTGCCTTCCTGGCAACGTCACCAGCGTTTGCTGATGAGGGCTGGTACGCGCGTGGCGCGGTTGGCTATGGCGGACCAGGCGACACGGACGTGTCCGGTACCTTGAATGGCGAAATTAACGGCAAGGCGAATTTCCGCGAAGCCGTAGCTTTGGGTTATGAGTGGGCAGACGGCTTCCGCTTCGAAGGCGAAGTGGCACACCGGTTTAACGACACGGGTGCTATTGGCGGTTTTGAAGACAGCGTCAGCAAATTCCAGATCTGGTCTGTCATGGCAAACGCCATGTTCGACTTCAACCCAGGCGGTGACTACCACCCATATCTGGGTCTGGGTATCGGTATGGCCGACGTATCGTCGACAATGACCGGTTGGAATGCAGGCACAATGCCCGCCGTTCCAACACCAGCCGATTACACAGTCTCTCAGGACTCCGACAACGTCTTCGCTTGGCAATTCCTTGCCGGTGTTGGTTGGGATGTGGGCAATAACTGGACCTTCGACACCGAGTATCGTTACTTCTCGGCCGGCGGTTCCTCTTATGACCCCGCGATCGATGTAGATTCTCTGGCCGGTCACGAGTTGTGGATGGGCATGCGTTATTCCTTCGCAGCGCCACCACCACCACCGCCTCCACCACCACCACCACCACCGCCACCACCGCCACCACCACCACCACCACCGCCACCACCGGTCGTGTGTAATGACGTAAACTTCCCAGTTTACTTCGAGTGGGATAGCTCAGATCTGACGGATCAGGCTCGTGCGGTTATCAATCAGGCTGCAAGCCAGTCCATGACAGCTGATTGTTCGGTGACACGCGTTTCTGTTGCAGGCTTTACGGATCGCTCCGGCGCCCAGGCTTACAACGTACGTCTTTCCGAGCGCCGCGCTGCGGTTGTTCGTGAAGAGCTTGTTCGTCTTGGCGTTGCCGCCAGCACGATCTCGATGGAAGCATTCGGTGAAACACGCACAGCGGTCTCCACTGCTGACGGTGTTCGCGAGCCGCTTAACCGTCGTACAGAAGTCATGATCGTTCTCGACTAATACCGAGACATCAGCGACACAAGAAAACGGCTCGACATTCGTCGGGCCGTTTTTTTTGTTTCTGCGAACCCGTATCATCGCGATTGAGATTCCACGCCCGGGATGTGTGTTGGCGGAGCACCGACTGTTTACGCCTTGCCGGAAAGTGGTGTTGGGTACCTAATGCCAGGGCCCGCGCGTCGGAGGGTCCACATTGCCTATAGGGCGTTGAAAAAGAGCTTCGCAAAATTTGTTTCGCATCGCTGAGCCGGGCATGTCGTCGGATCGACCGGATGACACAACATTCACGCACGGCGTCGATGTTGGAATAGGAATGCCAATACTTCGCGCGTTTGAGGCACATTTGAGCGGTTTCACCCTTTTCCTGAGTATGGCCTTGACCCAGCGTCCCGTCTGGCTTTAATCGCGCCAAACCTGCGCGATCGGATCGTCCTGGATCGTGCCATCTAAAGGGTGTTCCCCATGAGCAAGCCAGATAAGCCATACCGCAAGACTTCCGTCGCCGGCCACGAATTGAGCCCGGAAACCCAAATGATGAGCTATGGCTATGATGCCAAGCTGTCGGAATGGTCCATCAAGCCGCCAGTCTTCCTGACATCGACATTTGCCTTTGAAAATGCCGAGGCCGGTGCCGCATTCTTCCGGATTAATCTTGGCAAGCGCCAGGAGGGCGATCCCGAAGCGGCGGGTCTGATGTATTCGCGCTTTAACAATCCAAATATGGAAGTGCTGGAAGATCGCCTTGGTCTGTACGAGGGCGCCGAGGAATGCACCGTCTTTTCCTCCGGCATGGCGGCGATCTCGACCACGCTGATGGCCCTGGCCCATGCGGGTTCTGTGATCTTGCAGTCCACACCCTTGTATGGTGGCACTGAAAGCCTGATCCGGAAATTCCTGCCAAATTACGGCATCAAGAGCGTCGATTTCTTCGCCAGTGCCGATGACGATGAATTGCAGGCCGCCGCCGAGCAGGCGATGTCGCAGGGCGAGGTTTCCGTCATCTATATGGAAACACCTACTAATCCGACCAATGATCTGGTTGATCTGGAAGCCTGCGTCCGCGTGGCTTCGATGATTGAGGCCAAGCAGGGCAAGCGCCCGGCCATCGTGGTCGACAACACATTCCTTGGCCCGGTCGGTCAGGCCCCACTTTCGATGGGTGCTGATGTCGTTGTTTATTCCCTGACAAAGTATGTGGGTGGACACAGCGATCTGATCGCCGGTGCTGCAATGGGAACGAGCGATGCCATGGCCAAGGTTCGCAGTCTGCGGGGCTATCTTGGAACCAATCTGGATGCGCACACATGCTGGATGCTTCTCCGAAGTCTGGAGACCGTAAAAATTCGCATGGAAGCGGCCGCGGATGGTGCCAGGAAAGTCGCTGAATTCCTGCGCGATCATCCCAAAGTCGATCGGGTGCGCTATCTTGGTTTCCTTGAAGAGGGGAGCCGCGACGCACGCGTCCACGCCGCACAATCTACCTCCTTTGGGTCCACCTTTGCCTTCGACTTGGCAGATGAGCCTGCGGCATTCCGAATGCTCAACGAACTACAGGTCATGAAGCTTGCTGTTTCACTTGGTGGAACAGAGACTTTGATCTGCCATCCGGGATCCACCACTCATCTCGGCGTTGATCCGGAATTGCGCCGCAAGCAGGGCTTCACCGAAGGCCTGGTGCGCATTTCCGTCGGTATCGAAAATCCGGACGATCTGATTGCGGATCTCAAGCAAGCCTTGGAAGCTGCCTGATCCAAAACGGAATGTTCCGCCTGACCTGTGCATCCCTCGCGGCGAGCTGTCCGCGGGGGATGCGGCAGGCGGCCTGAGCCGCTATCAATGCGGTATGCAGAATCGTCTCCAAATTAATGCCGAAGAACGCGCTGTACTCGACTGGATCGACACACGCGCCGATCACATGATCGAAACCGTCAAAGCCTGGTCCGCGATCAATTCCGGCAGTCGCAATCCCGAGGGTTTGGAGCGGATGCGCGCCTGCCTCGAAGAGGCGTTTGCTGAATTGGGTGGTGAAATATCCGCCGTAGAATTGCCGCCCACAACCATCGTTGATCCGGATGGCACGGTTCGCCAACAGGCCTTTACGCCATCTTTCCATTGTCGATTGCGACCGCAAGCTCCGATCCGCATTGTTATGACGGGGCATCATGACACAGTCTTTCCGCCCGATAGCGCGTTTCAAAATACCACGCTTTGGGATGAGGACACGCTCAACGGCCCCGGCGTCGCGGATATGAAGGGCGGCATCATTGTCATGCTGCACGCGCTTTTGGGTCTGGAGCGCAGCCCCTGGGCCAAGGAAATTGGCATCGATGTCCTAATCAGTCCGGATGAGGAAATTGGCTCGCTCGGGTCCGGTCCAATCATTGCCGAGCTCGGCGCCGCCGCCGATATTGGTATGACATACGAGCCAGCCCTGGCCGACGGATCACTGGCCGGTGCGCGCAAGGGCTCTGGCAATTGGTCGCTCAAGCTAAGCGGTAAATCGGCCCATGCCGGCCGCGAACATCATTTGGGCCGCAACGCCTTGGCCGCTGCTTGTGCATTCGGCACCGGGCTGGATGAGCTCAATGGTCGCCGGCCCGACGTGACCTTTAATCTGGCGCGCATCGATGGTGGTGGCCCGCCCAATGTGGTGCCCGACAATGCCGTCGTGCGTTTCAATGTCCGGGTGAAAAGCGAGAATGACCGGATCTGGGTTCTCGCCGAGCTTGAGCGTCTTGTCGACGAGGCCAATATCCGCGATGGCATTGAGGCAGAGCTGCATGGTGGGTTCACGCGACCGCCCAAGCCAATGAGTCCGGCCAATGCGCGGATGTTTGAATGGACACGGGCCGCGGGCACAGCGCTTGATCTGGATATTCGCTGGGTTGATACCGGCGGCGTCTGTGAGGGTAATAATTTGTGGGCCGCGGGTTGCCCCAATGTCGATACACTGGGTGTGCGGGGTGCCGATATCCATTCAGACCGTGAAATGGTCAAGCTTTCCAGCTTCACTGAGCGCGCGAAGTTATCCGCCATCTTATTGATGAAATTTGCATCAGGTGAGTTTGATGCCAAGGAAGCGAGAGCCTTGGCCAAGGGCACTGAATAGTAACAGCATATGCAAGCAAGTATGGGTTGGTAATCGAAGGATGCCAAAACCCGCCGAAGCGATACAGGGGATAGCATGCTTATAGTCCGCGCCGCCAAACGCTCCGATCAGGACGCGATGGTTCGCCTCGCCGCCGAAGCAGGAACCGGTTTCACATCCCTGAATGTGCCGCCGGACGTGCTGGCTGATCGCCTCGAGAAATCAGAAAAGGCCTTCGGGTCACCTGGCGTTGAGCAGACTGAAAACACCTACCAACTCATGCTTGAGGACACGGACAGCGGCGAAATTGTCGGCTGTTCCGCGGTTAAGGCGATGGTCGGCGTGTCGAAACCCTATTGGGATTTCAAGATCATTACCCTGGCCCAGCACTCTATCGAGGCGAAACGGCGCTTTGATATGGATGCGATGTTGCTGGTCAATGATTTCGCAGGAGCCACAGAAGTTGGAACCCTGTTCGTCTCCGAAAAAGGGCGCGGAACCGGGGCAGGGCGACTTGTCGCTCAATCTCGCTATTTGCTGATCGCGGCGGGCGCCAAGCGATTTGGCGAACGTGTATTGGCCGAATTGCGCGGCGTGGTCGAGGAGGACGGCAGTTCCCCATTTTTTGACTATGTATCGCGACCGTTTTTTCGCATGGATTTCGATGACGCGGATGCGCTGAGCGCCGCGACCGATAATCAATTCATTCTCGATTTGGGCCCCCAGCATTTGATCTATATGGATTTGCTGCCCGAGGCGGCGCGCAAAGTCGTCGGCCAAACGCATAAGGACGGGGGTGGTGCGCTTAAATTGCTGGAGTGGGAGGGTTTCCACTACGATCGCTATATCGATGTCTTTGATGGTGGTCCGCTGGTCTCATGCTGGACGGAAAACATTCGCACCATTCGTGAGAGCCAGCTGATGACTGTGCGGACAGCGACGCCGACAGCGGGATGTGATGGCATTTTGTCGACCAATAGATTTGACGATTTCAGAACCTGTCAGGTTCAGGCGGTAGTTGATGGCGATGTGTTGGGTGTGTCCGCAGATGTCATGCGGGCAATGGATTTGACGGATGGTGAACAGGCGCGTTTCTGGCGCCGGCAGGGGTAGAACATGAATTACATCAATGGCAGCTGGACTTCCGGCGACGCAGCAGCGTTCACATCAACAAACCCGGCCGATGACAGTGTGGTTTGGGAGGGCGCGGCGGCTTCACCGACACAGGTTGATGAAGCCTTTGCCGCTGCGCGAGCCGCGTTTTCCCCGTGGGCGCGTCGGCCTTTGGCCGAACGGGTGGCGGTTATCGAGGCCTATCGCGCCGAGCTGGAGGCACAAAAGCCACAACTCGCCGAGCTAATCGCTCGCGAAACGGGCAAGCCGCTGTGGGAAACCACTGGCGAAGCAGGCGCGATGATCGGAAAAGTCGCCATCTCTATCAAATCCGGCGATGAGCGGACCGGAGGACACCATAGCGATACCGATTTCGGCTATGCGAAATTTGCCCACAAGCCGCTTGGTGTCATGTTCGTGCTTGGACCGTATAATTTCCCGGGACACCTGCCCAATGGGCACATCATCCCGGCCTTGCTTGCGGGCAATACGGTCGTGTTTAAGCCGTCAGAAATCACTCCAGCTGTGGGCGAGTTTATGGTCCGGGCCTGGGAGTCCGCCGGTTTGCCGGCGGGTGTGCTGAACTTGGTGCATGGCGCGCGTGAAACAGGCGCCGCGGCTTTGGATAACTCCGAGCTCGATGGCGTTCTGTTTACCGGTTCCTGGGGCACGGGAAAATTCATTCACGAGAAATTTGCCGGCCGCACGGGCATCATGCTCGCCCTGGAAATGGGTGGCAATAATCCACTCGTTGTCTGGGACGCCGCGGATGTCGACGCGGTAGCCAGCATCGCAGTGCACTCCACTTATATCACGGCCGGCCAACGCTGTTCCTGTGCGCGACGTCTGATCTTGCCGGAAGGTCCTGTCGGGGACGCCATTGTGGCATCGATCGTTGATATGGCGGGTAGATTGAGCATCGGTCGCTGGAATGATGAGCCGGCTCCCTTTATCGGACCGCTGGTGTCTGCCGCAGCCGCAAATGATGTGTTGGCGGCGCAGGCGGACCTGATTGAGCGCGGCGCGACCGCAATCGCACCAATGCAACGGCATGCACTCGGCCCCGCATTTGTCAGTCCCGGCCTAATAGATGTGACCGGGATAGATGTGCCGGACGAGGAAGTGTTCGGACCCCTCATACAGGTTATTCGGGTCAAATCTTTCGACGCCGCCATCGATGTCGCCAATGATACGGCCTACGGTCTGTCCTCCGGCCTGGTTTCTGATGATGAAGCGCTCTGGAACCGATTTTGGGTCGAAAGCCGCGCGGGGATCGTGAATTGGAACCGGCCGACCTGTGGTGCCGCATCCAACATGCCATTTGGTGGCCCGGGGCAGTCAGGCAACTTGCGACCGAGCGCCTATTATGCCGCCGATTATTGCGCCTATCCGGTCGCCACCCAGGCAGCCAGGCAGATTACGCGCATGGCCATCAAGGGCATTGACTGACACAGATCACTCGAAAACGCTTTATATGTGCTAGACTAAGCCCGGATACTTATTTGGGGCCCGGATCTTTATCCGGGGAGTGTCATGGAACAGACGCCGGAAGTGCCAATTGTGCTCGTCGATGACGATCCCGATGAGCACTTTCTGTTCGAGTGTTTTCTCGCGGACGCAGGCTTTGTGGTCCAGATGCACCCCTTCATTCGGGTCGATGCCGCCCTTGCATTTTTGAATTCCCGTGCGCCAACTCCCGTACTGGTTCTGACTGATTTGTCCCTTCCTGGCTGCGATCCGATCCAATTTCTTGAGGAAAGTGCGAAATTGCTTCATGGCGGTCTGTGCGGTGTATTTTCTGGTACGCAGGATGCCGTGTCCGAGGCCGAAGCGCGGGCCGCCGGAGCAAGTTTTTATCTGAAAAAGCCGATTTCCTGGGAGGCGTTTCTGTCTGTGATCGAGCCGGCTGCCAGCATCACGATGATCGCTGATAATCAGGGCAAGCACCGGCTCATCAGCCAGTAAACGGTCATTAAACGCTCAAGTGCGTTGTTCGACGCTTCTCGGTTTTGAATCAGCCGGCTTCAAGGCAAAGCGGTAGCGATATTAGCCGTTTTGAGAATAAACCATGACCTATCGTGAACTGAGCGCAATCGCTGCACTGGCTTTTGTGATGCACGCCCCAGTCGTCGCCCAGCCGGCACAACTAGAAATCCTTTCTCAACCGGAAATCGATTCGCCGATCGGTGTGCGCAATCCGAATGGGCCACCCGAATTGGCTGAATTCGATTTCGTGATTGGGGATTGGGATGTCGACATCCATTTCACCAGCCGCAACGGCCAGGAGCTCAATTACGCGGCGCGTTGGCACAATATCTGGATTGCCAATGGCATGGTCGTGTTCCAGGAGTGGCGAGGGCCCTACATCACAGGCGTCGAGCTTCGCCAGTATAATCGACAAGCCGGTCACTGGATGGGCACCAATAACTATCCGGGGCCGCGTGGACCAATAATGACCACCGGACATCGGAGCGCTGACCGCATGGTGATCAATGTAACTTTGGAAGGGCCGGGTGGCCCTTATCTTGGCCGAGAAGTCTACACCGATATCGAGACGAACAGCTTTAGAATGTATGCTGAAGAATCCCATGATGATGGAGAAACCTGGGAGGCCGGACGCTATCGCATGACGGCAATGCGAGCGACCAACTAGACGGCCTCTGCCAATCCCTCCAGGCCGCCGGCATTGGCGTATTCCTGGGTGCCTCTCGAATAGACATGGTCGGTCTCAGTCAGGTCGCCCGGCTGGAATTCTGTCAATCGGGGCAGGCGCTCATAGATGGGAGCGAAATCCTTGTAGGTCGCTTCCATCAATTCCTCGAAACTGTTGATCACAAAATAGTTTTGCTGGAAGTCATCATAGCGGTAATTGGTCCGCATAATACGTTCGAGGTCAAAATGCAGACGGTTTGGTGACCGACCCTCGAGGCAGAAGATTGATTCTGTTTTCGATGAAACAATCCCCGCTCCATAGGCCCGCATACCGTCAGCGGTGTTAATCAGACCAAACTCTACTGTGTGCCAGTAGAGCCGGGCCATATTGTCGATCGCATCATACTCCATCGACCGCAGACCGCCCTGCCCATAGGCCTGCATATAATCGGCAAACACCGGTTGGGTTAAGAGCGGCACATGCCCGAAAACATCGTGGAATATGTCGGGCTCGGACAGGTAATCAAGCTTGTCGGCATCCCGGATAAACCGGCCAGAGACGAAGCGGCGATTGGCCAAATGCTCGTAAAATTCCTTGTCAGGAATCAATCCGGGCACTGTGATGACCGTCCAGCCGGTGAGCTTTTCCAACTTATCATTGATCCGTCGGAAATCGGGAATTCCGCCATCATTCAGATCGAGCAATTCGAGCCCCAGGAAGTGCTCGTCGCAGGCCCGGCCCTTCAGTATTTGCATTTGGCGCGCATACAGGTTCGACCAGATCGCGTGCTCCTCCGCCGTGTACAATTCCCATTTCTGGGCAATTTTGAAATCGGCGGCAGGCGCCTGATTGATGCTCACAGGGTCATTGACGGGCATAGCGATACCATTGGCTAAACTAGTTTCATTTGTAACTAATATAACCTGATTTCAGTTTTCTTGAAATAGATATTCAGGCTGTAACCATCAAAAAACACCGCCCCCGGTTTCTTCGGGGGCGGTGCAGTTATCTTTAGTCAGGCCTGTCTTAGTCGATACAGAGCAAGTCTACGAGCGATTCGCCCCGGCTGGATGTGTTCTGGCGATTATCACCAAACAACCAGGTTCGATTCCGCGGCGATCGATTAATCGCGAAATAGGCAGCATTGGAATGGCCGACGGACCGGCAAATTTCCCGTGCCGCCTGGGCATCACAATTTCGGCGGGACCGGCTCAGGCAACGATCGACCGGGCTACCATTGACTCGTGGTCTGGCGAAAAAGGTTGAGTTATAGCCCTGGGTGCCGCCGGAAATGGGGCCGGAGCCACCGGGGCCAGGATAACCACCGCCCGGAGACCCGTAGATATCAACACGACGCATGGACGTAATCAGATTGCCGAGGCCCAGATTACGCAAATCTTCAACGCTGCCACCTTCTACAGTTTCACAGCGCCCACGATAATTGGAGTGTTCACAAAACTCCCACACTTCGCCATCAGCAATCGTCAGGCTTTCCGCGCGGTCATTGAAGCGCTGGCGCTCAAGATTGGTCACATCGCTCGTGATATCGATGCGTTGAGCGCCATAGGCCGGCGCATCATAAAGCCAAACACCGGTCTGCGGACGTGGTCCTCCGCGCCGCCCGGAACCCTGATCCCGGCTGGCCGACGAAATTTGGCGATTCAGGCCGCCCGGAATAACTGGCATGTCCTCGCTGATTTCCAGACAGGCCCCGCGATAATTGGAGTGCTGGCAGACCCGCCAGGTGCGACGGCCATTATAGCGCACAGATTGCGCGGTATCGTTGAAACTGATGCGAGAGAAATCGGATTGATCATCGTTCAACGTCACCGATCGCCCTGTGAAATTAGGCCCCGAATAAAATGTCAGGCCGCGCTGACCACGGCCGCCGCGCTGGCCGCCCGTATCCTGCCCGCCTGCAACAGGGCGAAGCGAAGTGATCTGGTCACTGAAGCCTCCGAGATTGATGTCGTCATTGTCGACAGTAATGCACTGGCCCCGAAAGTTTTCGTGCTCGCAGAGCTGCCAGGTGCCGGAGACAACGCGAACTGAAGAGGCACGATCATTGAACCGCATTGGTACCAAAGATCCGATGCTGCTCTGCGCAACCACACTCTGACCGCCAAAATTGGGCTGGTCATAGAGCACGATCTCCTGTGCCTGTGCGGCTCCGGTTAAACCGGCGATCGCGGTTCCGGCGGCGAGGCCAGCCATCGCGATGAGTTTGCGGCTTGTCTTCAACATGAACATTCTCCCTCATATTCGTCCGGCATGGGTCCGGAATTTTTCTTGGTCTGCAGTCTTGTTGGTTCAGGCTGAACCCCGACCTGCTAATGCAGTCACCTTGAGTTCATCTCGAAAATGGCCGCAATGATCACATCTCGACTTGTCTAATCGTCCTGTCTCGTTGTCCGGCCCGTTAGTCCTGCCCGTCATCTTCCTCATCGTCCGAATCATTGCGGCGTCCCAGGCCGAGCGCGTTGAGTAAACCATTCCGCAATAGATCCTCAGTCGTGGTCTCTTCTTCTTCGTCTCCGCCAGAAGTATCCAGACCCAGGGCATTGCCGAGTGCGCCGGTGAGGAGTGAGCGGGTCACCGCTTCTGTATCAATGCCCACCGATACATCATCGAACCGCCCGCGAAGTCGGATTGGAATAACGATGCCCTGCATGTCCCGGTCGCCGCCTTGTCCCTGCAAGGAGGCCACGGCCCGTGGTCGCAGGCGATAGTCGAGTGTCTGATTGCCCAGGTCCACACCGCCTGCGCCATCAACACGGAGCAGCGGGCTCAAGAGCAAGAAATCACGATTGTCGGCTTGGCCTCCAGTGATTGAGAAACTGCCGGCGAGCGACGAAAAGTCGGTCTGCTCGCCCTCACCAAAGCTGGATGGCAGGGAGCGAGACGCGATCGAGGCTTCCACGGTGCGAATGGTCTCGGCGATATTGACCCCGACAATCGCCCCATCAAGAAACCCGAAATTGCCGGTTCCCGAAAGTGAGTTCATCAAATCCGCCGGGCTGTTTCCGCTGGCCAGCATCTCCAAATTCAGGCCACCCGTGCCCTGCAGTCGATCAAATCCGGCGGCGGCGGTCAGGAAGCCCAGTGCATCGAGACTGTCGAGCTGTGCGTTAAGCGAATAGGAGGCATTGCGCCCACGTCCATTGGCGACCACACGGGCCGATCCGGTTCCCCCATATAGCGAAAAACGATTCAGATTGGCGGACATCCGGCCGCGGACGATCCGCAGGCGCAAAAGGCTGTCGGCGATCTCGATATCCCGAAATTTCAATTGATCACTCGTGATGCGGATATCTGCGTCAACCACTCGCAGGCCTGCGAGATCAATCTCTTCCTCGCTCCAGGGCGCAAGACCAGCCTCGGTGTCGGCATTGGTCGTTTGATCCTCGGCAGGCAGGTAGGGGTTCACGTCCAGCAACGGGATATTCAGCTGGCCGCTAATATCTGGACGCAGACCACTCAGATCCACGCTCAAATTTCCCGTGCCGGTCATCGCATCCAGCGTCACGCTGGCACTATCGAGTGTGATCCGATCGGGCGTATAAATAAGGGATCCGGCGGCATCAAAATTCTGCAATTGCTCGCCTGGAGGTAGTTCAGTCCCTGCAAAGGCGGCGAGGTCGCGCAGTGAGGTAATCGCCGTTTCCACATACCCATCGACCGCAAAATCTTCACCTGCTGGGATGCGACCATCAAAATTGGCCGTGATCAGATCACCGCCCAGAGCCAGATTGAGACTGGTTTCCTGCCCCTCGAAAAATCCGCGCAAGGAACCCAGATCGGCATCAAATGTTAGCGGTTGCCCCTCGACATTGAGGCTGCCGCGCACTTGCACCGGTTCATCCACAC
Organism: Maricaulis sp.; assembly: GCA_029251785.1. Classification (GTDB taxonomy): domain Bacteria; phylum Pseudomonadota; class Alphaproteobacteria; order Caulobacterales; family Maricaulaceae; genus Maricaulis. The sequence goes on from JAQXCQ010000010.1 coordinate 26,180, forward strand.
TGACCAGCTGCACGGCCATGTCGAGCCCCGTCACATCGCGTCGCTCTGCCCCGTCACTCCAGCTGACAGACGCATTCTCAATGCGCACATCGCCAAATGATGTCTCGATCGGCAGGGCGCCGGGCTGTCGGATGAAAGCGCCTGACGTTTGAGAAGTCCGAGAGGGCGCATCAGATTCCGCAGCGGCAAAGGTCCAGTTATTCGCCGCACCGCGCTGCTCGAGTCGGATGACGGGATCCACCAGCACAAATTCATCGATCTCCACCCGACCAGAAAATAGCGGAATCAATTTCACCGCGACTCGCATCTCCGCCATCTCGGCGAAATCAACATCGCCATAGCCATCAAGATTGGCGATTCGCACGTCTGCTGCCTGCACTTCCAGTCTTGGCAGCAAGCTGAAACTGAGATCTCCGTTCAGCGTCACCGGGCGGTTCAGCGCGGTTTGTGCGGCGTCTTCCACCTGTGCGCGATAGGCCGAGGACGGCACCAATGCAGGCAATGCCAGCGTCACAACAAGGACAATAGCCACCAGGCCAAGTAGGAATTTCGACACGTGTGACATCTAACAGTCTCCTGATCTGGCAATTTTCGAACCGCCACCGAATGGGGTAGCACACGCTTTTGGCGAGACGTTTGCCAACAGCCGCGTTAATGTAAAGGTTAATGAGGAATATTCGAAGAGCCAACGGCCTATCAATGGGGGATAAAATTATGAGCGACACTAAATTGAGCAAGCTTGTTCAACGTCGGGAAATTCTGATGGGGCTCGCTGCCGGGACAATGGTGCCATTTCTGTCGGGGTGCGCTGAGAACGACGCGCTGGGTCGCAGCCAGCTTATGTTGATTTCCGACAATGATTTAATGCAACTCTCCGACGCGGCCTGGGAAGAATCCCTCAAGGAGGAGCGCGTCCTGCGCGACCCATATTATGCGCGTCGACTCCAGCGTGTCGGCAATCGCGTTGTCGCCAGTTCAGGGCTCGACCACCTCAATTGGGAATTTGTCGTTCTCGACAGCCCAACCGTGAATGCCTGGGTTTTGCCGAATGGCAAGGTGGCTTTCTATAAAGGTATTCTCGACCTTATGGACACAGACGATCAGGTTGCGGCGGTCATGGGGCATGAAATTGGCCATGTCGCTGCCCGTCATTCCGCCGAACGCGCCAGTCAGCGCATGGCCGCTCAATACGGGATGAGTATCGTCGAATCCTATCTGGGTGGGCGTTCGGATATGCAGTACAATAGCGACATTGCTGCGGCGCTCGGCGCGGGCGTGACCTTTGGTGTATTGATGCCATATTCTCGCCAGCACGAATATGAAGCGGATCGGCTCGGCATCGATTACATGGTTGCCGGCCGCTACGATCCGCGACACGCCATCGATTTTTGGATGGGGATGTCGCAATTGCATTCCGGCAATGAAATGGCCTTCATGTCGACTCACCCGTCTAATGACGATCGCATCGCCGCCATGCGTGCCCACATGACCGGTTCCGGCTACGTCTGAGCAGGCGGTTTCGCCCAGCTGACAAAGCCCTGATTGCATGGTTGCCACCGTGAAGCGGGAAGGCTAGTTTCCCGCGCCTCACGGAAGCGTTGCGACGCTGCCCGTTGCGTGCCGCCTT
>JAQXCQ010000024.1 GCA_029251785.1 Maricaulis sp.
GGTAATCGTGTTTGGTCATTCAATGGGCGGTGTGATCTCGTTTAATCATGTCCTGCGCGAACCGGACAGCGTGGTCGCGGCGGCTGTGTGGAATGCCAATAACGAGAAGAACCCGCTCGAGGGCGTGATGAAGATGATCCTGTGGTTTGAGGCCCTGTTTGGTGGCCCCTACACGCCGAGCCTGACGCTGGACAATCTGACCTTCAAGAGCTGGAACAAGCGCTTCCCGGAAGGGCGCACGGATGCCGACTGGCTGTCGCGCGATACTGACCAGGTTGATCTGTATGCCAATGACCCGGTCTGTGGCTGGCCGTCGAGCGTTTCTTTGTGGCGCGACTTCCTGAAGGGGATGGCTTATGCGGCGGACAATGCCAATCTGAAGTCCCTGCCAAAGGACATGCCATTCAATCTGATGGGTGGCTCGGATGACCCCGTGACCGAAGGCGGCAAGGCAACCCGGGCCCTGCACAAACGCCTGAAGAAAGCCAAGCTGAGCAATATTCGCTGCGAGGTCCTCAAGGGTTTCCGCCACGAAACACTCACCGAAATCGGGCGCGAGGAGCAGATGAAATTGTTTGCGGATTGGCTGGATGGGGTGACGGGGTAAATAGAACCACCCGCCAAGACCCCGAAAAATGGCGCATCGGCGCGCGGGCATTCATTGAATTCTTGTCAGCCAGCAAGCCTTCCGGACTTCTCTGTGTCAAGGGTAAGACCATGAAATGGCGACGAATGTCGCCCTTGACACAGAGAAGTCCGGAAGGCCCGATCTCGGCAAGAAAACAATGATGGATTGGGCGCGGGTGCGCCTCTGTTTACCGGGCGGCTCTCGGCTTTTCCGATCCTCACCATTCCCCTTTCCCAAAAAGCGCTCTATTGAGCCGCCATGCAAAATATTGACGTCGTAATCATAGGCGCCGGCGCTGCCGGTATGATGTGTGCCATCGAGGCGGGCAAGCGCGGGCGGTCCTTGGTGCTGATCGAGCATGCGGACAAGCCGGGCGAGAAGATCCGCATCTCTGGCGGTGGGCGGTGTAACTTCACCAATCTGGACGCCGGACCGAATAATTTTCTGTCGCAAAACAAGCACTTCATGAAGTCGGCGTTGAAGCAATACACACAACACGATTTCATCGCCTGGATCGATAAGACGCGCATTGCCTGGCATGAGAAGACGCTGGGTCAGCTGTTTTGCGACGGCTCGGCGCGGCAGATCATCGAGATGCTGACGAATGCCATGGCCGAGACCTATGTCGATCTGCGCCTGGGCACATCGGTGCTGGAGCACCGCAAGACGGCGGATGGTTTCGAGGTCGATCTAAGCAATGGCGACAAGCTGGCCTGCTCATCTCTGGTGGTGGCGTGCGGCGGCAAGTCGATCCCGAAAATGGGCGCGACGGGCTTTGGTTATGAGGTGGCGCGTCAGTATGGGCTAGACATCGTCGAGACCCGCCCGGCCCTGGTGCCGCTGACCTTTGATCCGGATGCACTGGCAAAGTTCAAGCCATTTGCCGGCGTATCTGTGGATGTGATTGCCAGCAGCAATGGCACATCATTTCCCGAGGCCATGCTGTTTACCCATCGCGGGCTGAGTGGCCCGGCGATCCTGCAGATCTCTTCCTTCTGGCGCGAGGGTGATGAGGTGAGTTTGAACTTGCAGCCAAAGGTCGACTATTTCGGACCGCTCAAGGCGGCGCGCTCGGTCAATGGCAAGCAATCCCTGCAAACACCCTTGTCCCAGCTTCTGCCCAAACGCTTCGCGCAATATCTGGCCGAAGAAAGCGGTCTGGTCGGCAATCTGGCGGACCAATCCGACAAGAAGCTGCAAGCTTTTGACGATAGTCTGCGCAATTGGATCCTCAAGCCCACGGGTTCGGAAGGCTATCGAACAGCGGAGGTCACACTGGGCGGTGTCGACACAGACGGGTTAAACAGCAAAACCATGCGTGCACGCGATGTGGACGGCCTGTTTTTCATTGGCGAGGTAGTAGATGTCACAGGTTGGCTGGGCGGATATAATTTCCAATGGGCCTGGTCCTCGGGCTGGGTAGCCGGCCAGCACGCCTGATCCTCACGCAATTGTGCATCCGCGCATGCATAAATTGCAGGTGGAAAATACTCGCCTTTTGGATGGACCGGGCGTATCAAGGTCGTGGAAGTGAACAGCGTTCGCTTTCGCAACCAATCCTGATTTAACCGTACCGATGAGTTGAAACCGTGAACCGATCCATCCTTGCCGCCATCGCCATCTCCGCCGCCGTCGCGTTATTTTTCATTTTCGGCACGCTTTTCGCCGAGGACCACGTGGCCAGCAGTTCGGGCGCGACGGTGCAGGAATCGGAAGCCTTGCAGGTGGTGACGGAGACGATCCGCGCTGAACCCCGACCGGCAATCCTGAGTCTTCGAGGCAGAACGGAAGCGTTTCGCGAAGTGATTGTGCGGGCTGAAACAGGTGGCCGCGTTATCGAAACACCCGCTGTTGAAGGCAGTGCTGTTGCTGAGGGTGATCTGCTGTGCCGGCTGGATATCAATGCCCGCGGCGCGGCGCTGGCCCAGGCTGAGGCGGATTTGCGCGCTCGGCAGCTTGATTATGATGCGGCGGTTGAGCTTCAGACACGGGGGCACCGCTCGCAAAATTCTGTCGCTGCTCTGGCGGCCGCGCGCGATGGCGCCGCGGCCCAGCTGGAAGCGGCGCGGGTAGAGATGTCGAACACGGAAGTGCGCGCACAGTTTGATGGGTTTTTCGATGGGCGCTTTGCCGAAGTCGGAGATTTCCTGGGCCGCGGCGATCCCTGCGGCATGATGGTTCAGATGAACCCAATCCTGTTAGTGGCCGAAGTGTCGGAGCGCGATGTGTCGTCCTTGCAGTCTGGCATGCCGGGCGAAGCACAACTGGTCACCGGTGAACGCATTCCGGGCACGATACGCTTTGTTGAACGCCGCGCCGATCCCGCCACACGCACATTCCGTGTTGAGCTGGAAGCGGAAAACCCGGGTGGCACCTTGCGCAGCGGCGTGACGGCCGAAATTCTAGTTCCCTTGCAGGCGGAGTCGGCCCACAGCTTGCCGGCTTCGGTTTTGGCGCTCAATTCGGACGGCGTGCTGGGCGTGCGCATCGTCGAGAATGGCGATCAGGTTCGCTTCGTCGCTATACGCTTATTGAGCGATGATGGGGAAAATGTCTGGGTAGGAGGCTTGCCCGACCCGGCCGAAGTTATCGTGCTTGGCCAGGACTTTGTCTCTGACGGCTCCACCGTCGTCGTCGCTCCGCGGAGCAGCTCACGATGACCAATATTGTCGACTTTGCGATCAATCGGACACGGATGATCCTGGCGATCTTCCTGTCGGCGCTGATTGCCGGGCTGATCTCTTTCATCACCCTGCCAAAGGAAGCCGATCCGGACGTCAATTTGCCCTTCGTGCTGGTTGTTGTGCCCCTGGATGGTGTGTCACCGGAGGATGCCGAGCGTTTGATCGTGCGTCCGACAGAAACCGAGATGCGCGCGATTGAGGGATTGCAGGAGTTAGACTCCACAGCCTCGTTGGGCAGTGGAACGCTGGTGGCGGAGTTTGATGTCACTTTCAATGTCGATGAAGCGATGGTCGATGTGCGCGAAGCCGTGGATATGGCGCGCCGCGAATATCCACAGGATGTGCGCGAACCCGTCGTGCAGGAAATCAATTTCGCCCAGGCTCCGGCGATCGTGGTGCACATGTATGGCGATGCGCCAGAGCGTGCCCTGTATCGCGCCACCCGCAATCTACAAGATGAGCTGGAGGCCCTGCCCCAGGTCCTCGAAGCGAATATGCGCGGCGCCCGTGAGGAATTGTTGGAGATCGTTATCGATCCGGCGCGACTGGAAGCGTATGGCATCAATTACGTCCAGCTCTTTAATGCCATTCAGGCCAATAACCAGCTGGTTGCAGCCGGTACGCTGGAAAGCGGAGAAGCCCGGTTTCAGGTGAAGGTTCCGGGTCTGCTGGAATCTGTCGAAGACGCGCTAAATTTGCCGATCTCGACCTCTGGCGACGCTGTGGTGACGATGCAGGACGTGGCCGATGTGCGCCGCACGTTCAAGGATCGCGACAGCTTCTCCCGGTATAATGGCGCTGCTGCATTCTCGCTGGAAGTGGTCCGTCGTCCAACCGCCAATATTCTGGATATGACAGAGGCCGTGCGCGAACGCGCCGAGGTGGTGTCGGCCAATTGGCCCGGCACAATCAATCATGATTTCAGCCTCGATCAGTCCACCTATGTGCGCGATTCCCTGGGCAGTCTGACCAGCTCGATTTTCCTCGCGATCATTCTGGTGATGATCCTGGTAGTGGCAGCGCTGGGTTTGCGATCCGCGATGCTGGTCGGTATCGCAATCCCGTCCAGCTTCCTGTTCTCATTCCTGCTGCTCAATGCCTACGGGATGCGGGTGAATTTCATGGTGATGTTTGCCATGGTTCTGGCCGTCGGCATCCTGGTAGACGGGGCGATCGTGGTGGTGGAATACGCTGATCGCAAGCTGGCCGAAGGTTTGCGACGCAAAGAGGCCTACCGGATGGCGGGCAAGCGTATGTTCTGGCCGATCGTGTCATCGACGGCGACGACGCTGGCCGCCTTTGTGCCCTTCCTGTTCTGGAATTCGATCGAGGGCCAATTCATGGCCTATTTGCCGATCACGCTGATTTTTGTTCTGACCTCATCCCTGGCGATGGCCCTGATCTTCCTGCCAACACTTGGCTCGGTCATCGGCAAAAAACCGAAGCCGGGCGAGACCGACAGTGCGGTGGCGCAATTGAGTGCGGCTGACGGGGGCGACCCTACCCAATTGCCCGGTTTCACCGGATTATATGCCAGCTTTATCGGCGCGCTGGTGAAGCGGCCCCTGTTTGTCGCATTGGCCGCGGTCGGGCTGGTGTTTGCCACCTTCACCGCGTTTGGGGCAAAGGAGCACCGGGTTGAGCAATTCCTCGATGTGGAACCGGAGGAGATCTATGTCTTTATCCGGGCGCGCGGGAACCTGTCGCCAGCGGAGCAATATGAGCTGGCGCTGGAGGCCGAGAGCCGGATCTCAAATATTGAAGGCATCAAGGGTTACGCGACCACGGCCGGCGATATGAGCGGTAGTCCTTTTGACGGGACGTCCGCCCCGCCCCAGGACAGCGTCGCCCGCATTTTCATCGAATTCCTGCCCTATGCTGAACGTCGTAGTGGTTATGAAATTGATCGTGACATTCGCGAAGCCATGGCCGGCATGCCCGGTGTTTTGATCGAAATTCGCAAACGCGAACAGGGCCCGCCGATCGGCAAGGATGTGCAGGTTGAATTGCGCTCCAATAATGGCCCGGCCCTGAGTCAGGCCTCCGCTGCGATCCGTGACCGGATGAATGCGATGGACGGTCTGATCGACTATGATGACACATTGCCCCTACCCGGGATTGAATGGCGGATCAGTGTCGATCGCGAAGAAGCGGGCCGCTATGGCGCCGATGTGGCCCAGGTGGGTGCGGCGGTACAGCTGGTGACCAATGGAGCCCTGGTGGGCCGCTACCGTCCCGACAATGCCGATGAGGAAGTGGACATTCGCGTTCGCTTTCCCGAGGACGCGCGCGATATCACCCGGCTCGACGATCTGCGTATCAATACCCAGGTGGGCATGGTGCCGCTGTCAAACTTTGTGCGCCGGGATGCTCAACCGCGTGTGGATTCAATCCAGCGCCGTGATGGTCAGCGTATTGTAACCTTGCGGGCCAATGCGGCGGAAGGTGAAGCTGGCAATTTGCTACGTGATGATTTGCGCGCCTGGATCGATGTCGAAATTGCCGCGGGACGTATTTCCGAGGACGTCGCGATCAATTTTGGCGGCGCCGATGAAAGCAGCAATGAAGCGATCGGCTTCTTTGGCGGTGCGATGATGGCGATGATGTTTATGATGGGCGTTATCTTGCTGTGGCAGTTCAATAATTTCTGGCACGTTTTTCTGACGCTGCAGGCGGTCCTGCTGTCTGTGGTCGGCGTGTTGATCGGTATTTTGGTCTCCTTCCCCTATATTTCGATCCTGTTTGTTGGCACCGGCGTGGTGACGCTGGCCGGTATTGTGGTGAATAACAACATCGTATTGATCGACACGTTCCAACGCTTGAGGGCCCTGGGCATGGAGGTCGACAAGGCGATTGTTCAGACCGCCGCGCAACGTCTGCGCCCGGTCTTGCTGACGACGATCACGACGATCTTTGGTCTGTTGCCCATGGTGTTTCAGATCAATGCGAATTTTGGCACCGGGGAATTATCGATCGGCGGCCCAGCCAGTGAGTGGTGGGTGCAACTCTCCTCCGCCGTGGTCTGGGGACTTGGCTTCGCCACCCTGCTGACCCTGCTGCTGACCCCGGTCATGCTGGGCGTACCCACACGACTGGGCAATTTGCGACGCAAATTGATCGGGCCAACATTTCTGGATGGAACGCCTGAGACAGACGTGGCGGATACGGGCGAAGCGCAACCGGCGGAGTAGGCGGCATTCACATGCTGATCTAAAAAGTGTCATGCCAGCGAATGCCGGTGCCCAGATCGTAGACGCCGGTGTGTGTAATCTGGGTCCCAGCATTCGCTGGAATGACGGTGTGTAAGCGGGAGAGGGTCAGCGCACCAGCCGCAGCACCCGACCGTCTTCCCGATCTGTCAGCACATAGATCGATCCGTCCGGGGCCACTCGCACATCGCGGATTCTGACGCCTAGGTCACCCAGCAAAATCTCCTGCCCGGCGACGCCGCCATCTTCCATATCCACCCGGCGCACATGCCCGGACGACGTCCCGGCATCGCCGGCAATCAGGGCCGCGATCAGCAAATCCCCATCCCAGTCCGGAAACATGTCGCCGCGATAAATGGCCATGCCGGCGGGGGCGATGGAGGGAGTCCAGTGCAGGAGGGGTTCGGTCATGCCGTCATAGCTTTGGTAGGGCGTGACGATGGCACCGGAATAGTCGACGCCGTGCGTGGTGATGGGCCAGCCGTAATTACGGCCGGGCTCGATGATGTTGATTTCATCGCCGCCGCGCGGGCCGTGCTCGCTGGAGTAGATGATGTCGGTCGCCGGGTCGCGCAGGATAGCTTGCGGGTTGCGGTGGCCAATGGAATAGACGCCGGGCGCGCCGCCTTCAAAGACCGTCGCGACGGGTGTGCCGTCATCTTGCAGATGCACGATCGAGCCGAGATGGCTCTGCGGCCGCTGGGCCTGCTCGCGAAAATCGAACGCGTCGCCAATGGCCAGCAGGAGCGTGTTGTCGACAAGGAAAGTCAGCCGAGCGCCATAGTGTACATTTGTGGACCGACTGGGTTCAGCGACGAAAATTTCTTCGAAATCGACCAGCTGGTCACCCTGAAAACGCCCGCGACCGAGCACCAGCGTATTGTCGCGGACCGTGCCGCGGGACCAGGTCAGATAGACGAGGCGGTTGGCCGTAAAGTCGGGGTGCGGAACCACGTCCATCAGACCGCCCTGCCCGGATACAAAAACCGGGGGCAAACCGGCGATATTGTGCGTCGAACCATCGGTGAGATCGAGGCGCACCAAAGTGCCGGTCTTTTGCGTGACAAGCGCCTGACCGTCGGGAAGGAAAGCGATAGACCAGGCATCGCTGAGACCACGGGCGATCGTCTCGACGCGAAATTCCTGGGCGTGGGTGACATTGCTGAGGGCAAACATCCACGCGACCACAACCATCACAAACCGTCTCATTTCAAGTCCTCACGCATTGCCGCTGCCTGTCATTTGCTGTTCACTGACGAGCCTATACGCTCACCTCCAAACTGTTGAGCGAAAACCTGAACGGAACACATCATGCCGGATACGCGCACGATTATCGCTTTTTTGCTGGCCACGATTGTTGGCACATTACTGGTCAGCCTGGCCAATACACATATCATTCTGGGCGGGTTAAGCGCGGTCGGCGCGGACTTTCCAACAGATGTGCGTGTCGAAGCGATTCTGCGCGATCTGGCGGGGTTGGGGCCGACACTGGCCTTGCTGACGATGATCGGCTTTTTGATCGCCTTTCCGGTTGCTGGATTTATTTCGCGTTTGCTCGGACCGTCCTGGCGGCGTGTCGGATTTACGCTGGCGGGCGCGGTGACGATTATTGTGATGATGATGGCTGTCAAAGTCTTCTATGGCGCGATCATGAATTCGGTGATCACACCCATTGCCTCTGCGCGCGAGATGTCTGGATTGCTCACCCTGGCAATTGGCGGCGCCGGTGGCGGCTTCCTATTTGCCCTGCTTAAACCGGCTGCCCCGCGCTGATCCAACGCTTTTGCCAAACGAAAAAGGCCCGCGCCGGAATCCGGGCGGGCCTTCGTCTGCCTGTGTGAACAGCCTTATTCGCCGATTGTGACCCGCATCAGATTGTCATCTGAATTGCGGTCGATCAGCTTGTTGTAGGGATCGATACCCACATACATGGGCTCTTCGTCGACAATCAGTTCGATGCGCATTGTGGTCTCGTTGATGCGGTGCTTGTTCATGTAGAGAACTTGCTCCGCGCCTTCGAAATCATCATCCACGGCGGCCGTGAACACACCGATATCGATCATGTAATCGATGTCTTCCTCGGTTTGCTCGCCCTCACCGTCTGCGGAGAATTTGCGCGATTCAACGTCGATGACCACATCCCAGCGACCATCTTCCCGCTCGGTGGCGGTGGCCTCGGTGACTTTGAGATCAAACAGGACAATCCGCTCGAAGAAATCGTGGATCATCTGTTCGTGCTCAGGACCGGCTTCTTCGCGAAGCAGGGTCAGGAAACTCATTGTGGTCGGATACGGATCGGACTGGAAGGCATAACGCTCCAGCAAGCGCTGCATGGCACGATCCACCACCGCCTCGCCGACATAGTCCTGCAGCGCATACATGATCACCGCGCCCTTGCGATAATGGATGTAACCCTGATTTTCCACGCGATAAAGCGGCTGCTCCTCGATCGCTTCAGAGCCACGATTGGTCAGGTAATTGTCGAGTTCGAATTTGAGGAAACGCCGCATATGGTCCTCGCCATACTGATTCCGCATCAACATCAGAGCGGAATATTGCGCGAAGGTCTCCACCAGCATGGTGCCGCCCTGAACATTTCCCGGAACTACCTGGTGCGCCCACCATTGGTGCGCCGCCTCGTGTGCCGTGACGTAATAGACATAGTCAATGTCGTCCCCGTCGGTGAGGTCCGCGATGAAGCCGATGCCTTCGGAGAAGGGAATCGTATTCGGGAAAGCCTGGGCAAAGGTCGCGTAATCCGGAAATTCTAGCACCCGATACTGGCGATACTGATACGGGCTGAGATGCTCGGAGAAATAGTCCAGCGCATCTTCAGAGGCCTCGAGCATGCGCTCGACATTCCAGGCATGATCCTCGTGATACAGCACAGACAGGGCGATGCCGCTCTCGGTGGTGCGTTCGGCAACTTCATAGTCGGCTGACAGCCAGGCGTAGAAATTGAGGATCGGGCGATCCATCACATATTCGAAATAGGCCCGATCACCTTCTACCCACTCGCGCTCGAGATAACCCGGTGCCACAGCAATCTCTCCCAGCTCAGTGGAGACCACTGTGCGGAAAGATACATGGTGCGAGCCGGTGTAAAGGTTTTGATACCAGCGGGATTCATCCTCCAAGGGATAGGCACGCGGCAGGGGCTCCAGACCTTCACGGCGACGTTGCTGACGGTCTTGCAGGAAGGCACCCTGATTAACGCCAATCTGTGGCATGGCTTCAGAATTATTGAAGAATGTACCGTTGTAATTGACGGTCGTTACATTGCCACCATTCTGGAAGCCAGGATTGGCATTCTCGACATGGAAATCGAAATCGCGGCTTTCGCCGGGCTGCATCGGTGTGTCCATGGTGAAGGAATAGATGTAGCTGTCTTCATCAGACGTCGCGAGCGTGCCGCCTTCCAGCGTCTGGCGGTGGACGATGGTTGAGAAGCCGTAGGAAATCCAGACGGTGTCCAATGCTTCATCGGTCTGGTTTTCAATGACATAGCTGCCGTTCGCCTCATAGCGACGCTCGGACGGATAGATGTCCACATCGTAGGACGTGTCTGTCACCAGTGGCTGCGGCAGATCGACCAAATGCTCGTAGGTCCGCTCATATTCGGCTTGTATTCTCCGGACTTCCGGGGCCGAGACATAATCGTTGAGCACATTGGTATTGTAGAAAATCCAGCCCCCGGTGGTGCCTGCCCCCACGAGCGCAAGGGCAATCAAACCGGAGGTGGCTGGTGTGGCAGAGCGGAACAGACCACCGATGCGTGACCAGATCGGTGTCAGCGCACCGCGGCTCCAAAGCTGATAGGAAACGACCATCAACAGCAACGCCCAGAAGCCCCAATACAAACTGTACCAAAGACTGATACCGAGGAAGTGGCCGTAGCCATTCATGTCGGTATAGGGAACACCAATGCCCGCATTAAACCGATATAGAAAATGGTCGAAGCCGACTTGGGACATCACCATTGAAACGACAAAATAGACCAGCATGGCGGCCATGCCGAGCCAGCGATTATTCATCAAAACTTGCAGGAAAACCGCCAAGGATGCGAGAAGCACGAACGGTAAGAAGAGCTCCATCGCCGCGCGAATTACATACTGATCAAACTCGAAAATGCTGTATCCCAACGCGAATTGGGACACGACCGACGCCACAACGATAATGCCGACCAAAGATGCAATAACCATCGATAAGGCCAGGAATTTGGTCGTGATAAAGACCCAGCTTGGTGTGGGTGTTGCATCGGTAATTTCGTTGAAGCCGAAACGACGTTCGCGCCACATCAGTTCAGCGGCATAGAAAATCACGATGACAACCGGGATAATCGAGAACGCCCCATTGATGGTGTTCATCATGATCCGGGTGACGGGATAATTGGAAGTTCCAAATATACCATTGCCAAAGAAGAAACCGGGAACCGTATTGAGCAGACCCAGCACCAGGATGATCCAGAAGGCGAAGTTGAACACCACGCCTTTCACCTCAAAGGACAGGCGGGCGAAAAATTGTTGCCGCGCAGACCGTCCACCGATCATCGGTTGAACCTTGACCAGGGCGATATCGGTAATAGCTGCAGGAGCAGGACCGGACCCGGCTTTTGCGTTACCGGATTTGCCGGAGCCCGCCTTGCGGAATTTGAAAGTCAGAATGTTCAGGACTAGAAGACCCGCGCCGATGCCGATCCACATCAAACGGTTGATCAGCAAGGTGCCTTCGAAGGGAACAACCTGCGAATTTTGCTCAAAGGTTGTCCAATAGCGCGTGGCTTCGCCCCAGGTATTGAATCCAAAGGGGTCAATCAGCGACAGCATTCCACGCATTTCAGGTTCGCTACCGGCCAGAGTTGATCCAACCAGATACGCGACTAACAGGCCAAGGAATGCGGCCCATACGCCCATCATCGAGCGGGTGAAATTGGCGATTGTGAACAGAATTGTGCCCATCACCCACATATTGACTAGGCCAAATACCGCGTAAATATACAAATAGTTACCCAGATTCGTCGGGCCGACTAATTCCTGGTCCAGCCAGGGCATGAATGAGCCGATAAGGAAGGCAAGCGGAACGGAGGCAAAACACAGCGCAGTCGCGACAAACCCACCGGTGAAGCGACCAAGGACAAAGCCAGGCTCCTTGATCGGGCGGGAGAAGAACATCTCCTCAGTCTTGAAATTTCGATCTCGCAACGCACCGGAAGACAGGAAGGCCGCGGGGATAAACCCGCCGATGAGCGAGAAGATCAAAACATTGATCGTCAGTGCATTGGGTGAGTTGATATTGGTGTTGCCACCGCCGCCAATCTGCACACCATCAACGGTGGCACCGAGAAACGTCAGCAAGAAAAAGATTGCGAAAACTGCGATGAATACGGGCGAAAATAGCTGGTAGCGTATTTCAAACCCGGCGATCTTGGAGAGCATGGTGTGCTCCTTTCGTACGCGTTTGAGGATTACGCAGATTGCGCGATTTTGCGATCACGGATGGTGGCGAAATAGACGTCTTCCAGATCAGGTGTAACCGATGTGAAGCCGTCGCCCGGATCATTGTCAGACAGGACGTGGATCATGACCTGACCCACGGTGAGGCGCTCGGAGATGATGAAATATTTACTGCGAAGCCCGGCGAGATCGGATTTCGCGATGGTCTTGGACCAGACTTTGCCGTTGAGCTCGGCGATCAGATCACCGGGCGCACCCTTGGCGACGATCTTACCCTGATTCATGATCGCCATATTGGGGCAAAGATCTGCCACATCATCCACGATGTGTGTGGACAGGATCACCACGACATTCTCACCGATTTCAGACAGCAGATTGTGGAAGCGATTGCGCTCTTCCGGGTCGAGGCCGGCCGTAGGTTCATCGACGATGATGAGTTGCGGGTCGCCAAGCAGGGCCTGGGCGATGCCGAAGCGCTGACGCATGCCGCCGGAATAGCTGGCGACGGCCTTGTTGGCGTGGGCGGAGAGATTGGTTTGCTCGAGAAGCGTCTCGACGATCTGCTTGCGTTCCTTGTTATTGGTCAGACCTTTAAGGACAGCAAGATGGTCGAGCATGGCGCGGGCGGACATGCGGGGGTAAACGCCGAAGTCCTGCGGCAAATAGCCGAGCTGGCCGCGAAGCGTGTGGGGGTCTTTGAGGATATCCACATCGCCAAACATCAGCGTGCCGGTGTCCGGGGCTTGCAGGGTGGCGATGGTGCGCATCAGGGTGGATTTGCCGGCACCGTTGGGGCCGAGGAGGCCAAACATGCCCTTTGGAATGGATAGATCGACGCCGTCGAGCGCCTTTGTTTTATTCCCATATGTCTTGTTGAGACCCTTGAGTTCCAGCATGTGTTTTTCGCGTCCGCTCTTCAGCGTCGCGCCCCTCGCAAAAATATTGCGCGCAGCCTAGGCCGCATCGCGCCGGGGGACAAATGAGGCTTTTTTAACGTAAGGCGGCAGGGGGAATGTCTGAGGATACGTCCCCCTGCACGCGCGTGGCGCGAAGTCGCGGCGCTAAAATGGGGCGCGAAAATCAACGCTTGCCGCCCAGGTCATGTCGCGCAATTGCTCGAAATAACCGTCATTATCGACCTCCGGGCGCTGCTCCACCCAGCCAATCAGCACGAGGGCGCGGATCAGTATGAAGGACGGCAGCATGGCCAGATCGCGTTCCGACAGTTCGCGTTGCAGGCGATATCCGTCGATCACGGCATCGCGGAATTGCTCAAATTGCGGCTTGTCGCGTTCGGCAAACAAGATCACGGCGAGATCATACATGTGCCAGCTAAAGCCGGAATCGTCGAAATCAATCGGCGCAACACCGGATTCGGTGATGAGGATGTTTTCCGTGTGCAGATCCGCGTGAATGAGGCCGAAATTATCGCGCGTTTGGCCATAGGATTTGAGCAAGTCTCGCAGACGGTCCCTCAGGGAGAGGATTTGTCTGCTTTGCTCTGCGGTCAGATCAGCATGCTCCCAGAAACGCCCCCAAACCGGAGCCTCACCGAGTAGGCCGTCCAGCCCCAATGGCGGGCGCTCGAAGCCGGCCGGAACCGGCCAAGCGGCGCTTTGATTATGAAGGCGGGCGGCGAGCGTCCCGATCTGCTTGAAACGCGCGATATGGGCGGGATCGCCCGGATTAGCGTCAACCAGGCCGACCATGGGTGTGCCTTCCATCCACAGGGTCATGCCGGCAAAACGGGCCGGCTCATCGGGCATGTCGAGGCGGTGAAAGTGCTGGCCCGTATGGGTCAGCACAGCGACGGGAACCTCCAGCCCCGACTGCCCCAGCGCCTGTGTCCAAGCGCGTTCGGAATTGAGGGCGTTGATGGTGTGATAATCATGGCGGTGCAGGCGCAGGACATAGCGCGCACCGGTATCGGCATCGGTGATGCGGAAGGTTATATTTTCCGATTCCCAAACCAGTTCGACATTGCCTGGATTGTCTGATCCGGGATTGACCGGAAAGGCCGTCAGCGCCCGGCGGCCAGCACAAGTGTATTTTTCAGATCGAGCCTTATCCATCGAGATTGTCCATCACGTCATCAAAGGCCTCAAGAAAGGTGCGGGCCTCGGCCTCACCAAACACAAGAGGCGGTCGAATTTTAACAATATTCTCAAAGCGTCCGGCATGGCTGGTCAGGAAGCCACGGTCTTTGAGCTTGTTGCCCACCTCGATCGCACGATCCATGTCGGGATCGGTATCGCCGTCCCCCTTAATCATCTCAATACCCAGAAACAGGCCACAGCCACGCACATCACCGATCACCGCATGGCGGGGTTGGCGGGCTTGTAATTCCGACAGGAGCAATGCGCCGACATGTCCGGCATTGTTGATCAGATCGCGACTCTCGATTTGGTCGAGCACCGCCATGCCGACCGCCGCCTGCAGCGGGCTGGAGGCAAAGGTGTTGAAATAACGGGTTTTGGCGCGGAATGTGTCGACCAGATCCTTGCTGGCCGCCGTGGCGGCGAGCGGCAGGCCATTGCCCATCGGTTTGCCCGTTACGAGAATGTCGGGGGTGAAGCCGGTCACATCATGGCCCCACCAATGCCCGGTGCGGCCATAGCCGGCCTGGACCTCATCGGCGATCACCAGCCCCCCCGCGGCGCGCGCCAGGTCGGCGGCCTTGCGCATGAAACCGGCGGGGATGTCGGGCAGGCCCTCATTGGCGAAGATCGAACACATGATCAGGGCGGCAAAGCCCGCCCCAGATGCCTCGACGCCGGCAATGGCGCTGCGCACCGTCTCCAGATAGGCCTCACCCAGCGCGTCCGCATCCAAGTTGTCGACGAGCGGGCGATAGGTTTCGGCAAACGGGAAGGCGCGGACCTCATCGGTCTGTGGCTGGCGCCGCGCGATATCGGTGAGCGTGCCGACCAGATCATTGCTGCCGTGATAGGTGGCGTCGGTGCACACCAGACCGCGCTTGCCCGTTGCCGCCCGGGCCATGCGGATGGCGTTTTCAACAGCCTCCGTGCCGGTGCAGCTGAACACGACGCTTTCAATACCATCATGCTGCAAGGCCGTCAGACGCTCGGCAAATTCGATGATGTCTTCGCCGATATAACGCGAATGAACATTGAGCGTGCCCTGCTGCCGGGCCATTGCCTCGACGACCACCGGATTGGCGTGCCCGACACAGGGCACATTATTGTACATGTCGACATAGCGCCGCCCGTCCGCGTCGAACAGGAAAGCCCCCTCACCGCGCACAAGGTGGAGGGGCGCGTCGTAAAATAACGGCGCGCCCCGTCCCAGGGCCCGCTCGCGGCGGGCCGCCAATGCGGATGTGGTCATGGGCGAGTCTCCAAGCGTATGCGCGGAGACTAGGGAGTGTCTGTCTCTCCTTCAAGGCGCTGAGATGAGGCGACAGACACCTGCGCCAGATTGTCGTCGGACTCGCGGTCAATCAGCTTGATATACGGGTCGATGCCAACGGTGTGAGGCTCCTCATCAACGATCAGTTCGATGCGCATCGAGGTTTCATTGATGCGGTGCTTTTCCAGATACAGCACATGGTCTGATCCTTCGAGGCTGGAATCGAGATCGCGGGTGAAGACGCCGATATCGATCATATAATCGATCGGTTCCTCAGTTTGCTCACCGCCGCCATCGGCCGCGAATTTATGGGCCTCGATATCGATAACCACATCCCAGCGACCATCGTCGCGCTGGCTGACCGAAGTGTCGGTGACGCTTAGATCAAACAGGATGATGCGCTCGAAGAAATCGTGGATCAGGCTTTCATATTCCGGGCCGACTTCCTCACGCAGAATGCGCAGAAAATCCAGGGTCGTGGCGTAGGGCTCGGTGGCGTAGGCGTATTCCTCGACCAGGCGTCTCATGGCCCGATTGACTGTCGCCTCGCCGACATAATCCTGCAAGGCGTACATGATCAGCGCGCCCTTGCGGTAGTGGATGTATTGCTGGTCCTCGACGCGATAGAGCGGCTGTTCCTCAAACGCTTCGGCGCCGCGCCCATCGAGATAGCCAACCAGCTCACGCGTCAGATAGCGGCGCATATGGTCCTCGCCATAACGCTGACTGAGCAGCATCAGGGCCGAATATTCCGCAAAGGTTTCCACCAGCATGGTGGCACCCTGGACATTGGCGGGCGCGACCTGGTGGGCCCACCATTGGTGCGCCGCCTCGTGGGCCGTGACCATGTAGACATAGTCGACACCGGCCGGGTCATTCAGATCAGCGATGAAGCCAATGCCTTCGGAGAAGGGGATGGTGTTCGGGAAAGCCTGGGCAAAGACGGAATAGACCGGGAATTCCTGAATCCGCATCTGGCGATACTGGTAGGGACCAAATTGTTCGGAGAAATAATTCACCGAATCCTCGGCGGCTTCGAGCATGCGCTCGACATTCCAGGCATGAGCTTCATCGTAGAAGACCTGGTAGAGCACACCGTCCACCTCGCGCTCCGCCACCTGATAGTCAGCCGACTGCCAGGAGAAGAAGAACAGGCTGGGCTGGTCCATCACGTATTCAAAGTAATTGCGCCCGTCCTCGGTCCACTCGCGCTCGAGATAGCCTGGAGCGACGGCAATCTGGTCACCGCTGGTGGAGACGATGGTACGGAAGGTCACATAATCGTCGTTTGAGAAAGCGTTCTCATTCCAGTGGTCGCTATCTTCCAACTGATAGGTGCGTGGAAGCGGCTCAAGGCCCTGCCCCCGGCGCTGGGCCGGATTGATCAAATAGAGGTTTTCATTGACGCCCACTTGCGGCATCGACTCGCCGTGATTGAAGAAGGTGCCATTGGCGACGACAGACGTGACATTACCGCTATTGCGGAAACCCGGATTGAGGCGGGAGACCGAGAAGTCGAAATTGCGGCTTTCACCCGGCTGCATCGGTGTGTCCAGCGCAAAGCTGAACATGCGCGCTCGGTCGTCGGTCGAGGCGAGGTTTGCCCCTTCAAAGTTGTGATCATTGATCGTTGTGCCCGGCGCGTAGGAGATCCACAGCGTATCGATGGCCTCATCGGTCTTGTTGGCGAGGACATAGCTGCCACGGGCGTCATAGCGACGCTGATGCGGGTAGATATCGACGTTGAAATCAGTCTCCGTCACGGTTGGCTGGGCGAGCGCAGCCAGATGGCCATAAGTGCGCTCATATTCCGCCTGCCCGGCCCGCACGTCTGGACCAGAAATATAGGTGTTGAGGATATTGGTGTTGTAGAAAATCCAGCCACCGGACAGTCCGGCACCGATCAGCGCCGCCGTCATCAGGCCGGACGTTGTCGGCGTGGCATTGCGGATCATGCCGCCAATGCGCGAGGCGATCGGGGTCAAAGCACCGCGATTCCACAGCTGATAGGACACCACCAACATCAAGAGCGACCAGAAGCCCCAATACAGGGTGAAGGTCAGATTGATACCGAGGAAATGGCCATAGCCATTCATATCGGAATACGGGGTCGGCGGTGTCTGGCCAAAGCTGTAGAGCAGATGATCCAGACCGATAAGGCCCATCACTTGTGTCAGCCCAAAATAGACCAGAAACGCGATCATGCCGATCCAGCGATTATTGAAAATCACCTGCAGGAAGATCGCGAGTGCCGCCATCAACAAGAAAGGAAGAACCAACTCGACCAGGCCTCGAATGGCGTATTGGTCGGTCTCGATATTTTCAAACTCCATACCCGACTGGGTGATCATCGCCGAGGCAATGGCGACCGCAGCGAGCGCCATCAGCACCAGGCTCATAGCCAGATATTTGGTGGTGATGAAGACCCAGTTTGGTGTGGGTGTGGCATCAACAATGTCGGAAAAACCCACCGAACGCTCACGCCACATCAGCTCCGCCGCATAGAAGGCGATGACCACGAAGGGCACGATGGCGAAGCCGCCGGTGACGATATCCATCATCGTCCGGGTGACGGGATAACTCGCTGTGCCGGCCATGGAATTGCTAAAGAAAAAGCCAGGCACCGTGTTGAGCAGACCAAGGAGCAAGATCACCCAGAAGGCGAAGTTGAAGACCACACCCTTGATCTCGAATACCAGCCGCGCAAAGAATTGCTGACGCGTGGACGCGCTGCCCAGATTGGGTTTGACACGCATCAGTTCGATATCGGCGATGGCGTTGCGGGTTGGGGCGAGTGGTGCGGCCTTTTTGCGCTTGTTCGACACTTTCGCGTTGGATTTGCGGAAGCGGAAGGTCACCACATTGAGGGCCAGTGCCGCCAGACCAATGCCAAACCACAGGGCGCGGTTGATCAGGTATGTGCCTTCGAGCGGCACGACCTGGCGGTTTTCCTCGAACGTGGTCCAATAGCGGGAAATCTCGCGATGCGCGGTTGAGCCAAACGGATCGACATAGGCCATCAGGCGCGCCATTTCCGGATCGCCATTGGAGATGATCTTGGTGATCACATACAGCACGATCAGGCCGATAAACGCCGCCCAGACCAGCATCATATTTCGGGTCGTATTGGCGACGGTGAACAAGATTGCGCCCATCATCCACATATTGACCAGGCCGAGTACGACAAAGTCATAGAGGATGAATCCCGGATTGGTCGGGCCAATCAACTCAGGGTCCAGCCAGGGCATGAGCGAGCCCACCAGTAGGCCCAACGGCACGGCGGAAAAACACAGCGACGTCGCAATAAAGCCGCCAATAAAACGCCCGAGGATGAAGTCGGATTCGCGGACCGGGCGGGTAAAGAAGATCTCTTCGGTCTTATAGGTCCGGTCGCGCAATACGCCCGAGGACAGGAAGACGGCCGGGATAAATCCGCCAAACAGGGAGGATATAATCATGATCATGGAGAACACGATTGGCGCGTTGATATTGGTTGCGCCGGCCCGGAACAATGCGCTGCCATCTGAGGAAATCAGCGCAAAGAACATCAGGAAGAAAATCGAGAATACGGCAATGAACATTGGGGAGAAGAGCTGGTAGCGCACTTCGAACCCGGCGATCTTGGAGAGCATGATGGGCTCCTTTCAGTCAGGTTCGAGGATCAGGCGGCGACGGCTGTTTTGGCGCCGGCCCGGATTGTGGCGAAATACACGTCTTCCAGATCAGGTGTGATCGATGCGAAACCCTCTCCCGGGTTTTTGTCGTCCAGCACATGGATCATCACCTGACCCATGGTCAGGCGTTCGGAGATGATGAAGTGCTTCGAACGCAAGGCAGTCAGCTCAGACTTGGCGATCGTCTTGGCCCAGACTTGGCCGTCGAGCTCATTGATCAACTCGGACGGTGCGCCCTTTGCGACGATGCGGCCCTGATTGAGGATCGCCATATTGGGGCAAAGGTCGGCCACGTCCTCGACGATATGGGTCGACAGGATGACGGCAACATTCTCACCGATTTCCGACAGCAGATTGTGGAAGCGATTGCGTTCCTCGGGATCGAGGCCGGCAGTGGGCTCGTCGACGATGATCAATTGCGGATCTCCCAGTAGAGCCTGGGCGATACCAAAACGCTGGCGCATGCCGCCGGAATAGGAAGCAACTGCCTTATTGGCGTGGGACGAAAGATTGGTCTGCTCAAGCAGCGTCTCGACAATCTGCTTGCGTTCCTTGTTATTGGTCAGCCCCTTCAGCACAGCCAGATGATCCAGCATCGCGCGGGCCGACATGCGCGGATAGACACCAAAATCCTGCGGCAGATATCCCAGCTGACCGCGCAAAGCGTGCGGGTTTTTGAGGATATCCACATCGCCAAACGTCAACGAGCCGGTATCAGGCGACTGCAGGGTGGCGATCGTGCGCATCAAAGAGGACTTGCCGGCGCCGTTGGGGCCCAAGAGGCCAAACATGCCCTTAGGGATGGACAGGTCCACGCCATCGAGCGCCTTGACCTTATTGCCATATGTCTTGGTGAGACCTTTGAGTTCCAGCATGTTTTTCTTCGCGACCGGATGTCCTCTCTATGAATTGGGGGGGGAGGACGGGCGCGCCTTCTTGTGACTACGCGGGAGCCAGGCTCCCAGGGAATGGGTGAGTGGGTGGGGTGGCGTCAGAATTGGTCTTTGACGCGGTCTTCGAGGGAGCGGGTCCGCAAGGCTTCTTTGGACCCCATAATCCCGGCAAAGACATCAATGCCGATCTCCTCAAACATCTGTCTGAAGACCGCATCCAGATTGGGAATAAACGCCTGAAGTCGCTCGGCCTCTTCAAGACCAGTCTTCGTCAAAACGATCCGGCGCCGACGCTTGTCATCGGGATCATCCTCAAGTCGTGCCATGTCGCGTTTGACGAGCAGATTGACCCGCTTGGTGGTCAATTGGTGTGAGTAGCCCATCGCCGCCGCCACATCTGCGAGCGAGCTGGGCCCCTCGTGAAACAACACGTTCAGCACGCCCGTTTCCGCCGGCTTGATCTGCAAACCGGACACGTCCAGCGCGCCTTCCATTTGCTCGAGCAAAACATTGAGCAATTGCTGCATCCGCATCCCGAAGGCGGCGTGACTACTGAAATGAGGTACGGGCTTCATTAGAGGATCCACTTATACAACTCGATGTACAACTAATTGTGCAATGTGTTGTATAAATGAATTAGAGTCAAGTGGTGTGAGGTTGGGGTGGGGGAGATGGAAAAGTTGGGTGGGGCGTTCGCTTGGTCAATTCGAGAAACCCGGACCACCTCTACCCGATCAGCGTAATCCATGCCTCACCAAGCGAATAGTGTCGCAATTTCTTCGATTCTCCGTGCTGACTTAAAAAGCCCTCGCTCACCCATTTGCGGCAGAGATTCAACGCAGACCGCGGATGAATGCCGAGCAGGTCTGCGATTTGTCGGGTGGTGATTTGGGCGTGTTGTTGGAACAGGGTCAGCGTCCGTCTTTGCCGCTCGTCGAGTTGGCGCAGCAAATGTGTTTGATCAGACTGCCCGGCTACCGGGACCGCATTTTGCGCCTGTCGTCGAACCCGGGCAAAGGCGTCTGCCATGCCAGCACAAAAATAAGCGACCCAATCTGTGATATCGGCTTCGGCCCGGCCCATATAATAGTTGTGGGAGGGGCCGACACTCAGAGCCCGATAGTAGCTTTGCAGGTCACGGGCGTAGTATTCTTCCAGCGAAAAGATCCCCTTCAGGCCGAAACCAGACCTGTGGAGCAGCAAATTTGTCAGTAATCTCGCCGTGCGACCGTTGCCGTCATAATAGGGGTGGATGGAGGCGAATTGATAATGGGCAATCGCGGCGAAAATCGGGGCCGGGTAATGGGTTTCGGCGTTGAGCCAATATTCAAGCTCGCCCATCAAATTTGCCACATCTTTCGCTTCAGGCGGCATATAGACAATCGCCCCGTCCGACGCGTTGCGGATCACATTCTGCCCATCACGCCACGGGGTGGCCTTGGCCCGCCCCGTCATCACCAGGCCGTGTATCATCTGGATTGTGCCCAGATCGAAGGCCGTGTCGGGTTGAGCGACCAAATCATCGAGATAGGCCAAAGCGGCGTAATAGTTTTTGACCTCCGCCTCATCGCGTGCCCGGTTCGGAAAAGTGCCGCCAAGGACGACCGCGCCGACCTGCTCCTGCGTCAGCCGGTTTCCCTCAATCTGCGTGGAGTAATGCGTGGCCGCCAGCCGCGCGGATTCGCGCAGAGAATTCAGCACGGTCAATGTGACCGGCAAGGTAGACACAGCCTGGCGACACGCCTCGATTTGCATCAGGCTGTTAGCGATGGCCGGGGTGATTGCGAAATTTGGATTGAACATGGAGCATCAGGCCGTTTGCGTACGACGAGGATAACGGGCTTCCGATAAACTTCCAATAAACTTCGGATAAAAATTGGAACCCACATTCACCCCCTGACACGCTCCGCCCTGACACCGCAGCGTGACGTCCTCATCCACACCCTGTAAGCCT
>JAQXCQ010000054.1 GCA_029251785.1 Maricaulis sp.
AAAATCGTATTCCGTGCCGCATCAATCAGCACCGCCTTCTTCTGCGCGTGGGTGCCCCACAGCAGGAACACCACATCGCCGCGGGTCGCCACATGCGCGATTACCGCATCGGTAAATTCACCCCAGCCACTCTTCGCGTGCGCGTGCGCCTTCGCCTCTTCGACCGTCAGTATCGTGTTGAGCAGCAAAACGCCTTGCTGCGCCCAGCGTGTCAGATCGCCATGCTCCGGCGGCGTGATGCCGGGGTTCTCGGCGAGTTCCTTGTACATATTGCGCAGGGAGGGCGGGATCTTGATGCCCGGCGGCACCGAGAAAGACAGGCCCATCGCCTGGCCGGACCCGTGATAGGGATCCTGGCCGAGGATGACGACTTTGACATCGTCGAGCGCGGTGTGGCGGAAGGCGTTGAAGATCAGGTCTTGCGGCGGGAAGATTGTTTTGCCGGCTTCGCGTTCGGCGGCGAGGAAATTGGTGAGCTTGGCGAAATACGGCTTGGCGGTTTCGACATCGAAGAAGTCGCGCCAGCTGGGGTGGATGTCTTTTATATTCATTTTAAAACCCACCCCCAAACTGATCACCAGCTTTGCTTTCTGGCCCGATTCGTCGCTTGATCCTGCCCTGTTTCAGAGCGGGTGGGGACGTCCATGCAAACCAAATCGAAATGGCGTAATTTTGGCGGTGAACTGTCAGTGCATACCCACGACAGCACGGCCTGCAAATGCCCGATGACCTTCGCCGTCTACACACCGCCCCAGGCCAAGGATGGCCCGGTGCCGGTGCTCTGGTATCTGTCGGGCCTGACCTGCACCTGGGCCAATGTGATGGAAAAATCCGGCATACAGCGCTATGCCGCCGAACATGGCCTGATGATTATCGCGCCAGATACCTCGCCGCGCGGCGAGGGCGTCGCCGATGACGCTGCCTACGATATGGGCCAGGGCGCGGGCTTTTATCTCGACGCCACGCAAGCCCCCTGGGCCGAGCACTTCAATATGGAAAGCTATATTCTCGAAGAACTGACCGAGATCGTCGCCGCCAATTTCCCCGCCGACATGAACCGCCAGGGCATTATCGGCCATTCCATGGGCGGTCATGGTGCACTGACCTTGCACCTCAAACATCCCGACCGCTTCCAGACTGTCTCCGCCTTCGCGCCAATCTCTGCGCCGATGCAAGTCGCCTGGGGCGAGCAAGTCTACACAGCCTATCTGGGCGAGGACCGAGAAACCTGGCGCAATTACGACGCCACAGACCTCGTCACCCGCCAGCCCAGCCAGGCCCATGTCCTGATCGACCAGGGCAAAGCCGACGATTTTCTCGACAGTGAATTGCGCCCCTGGTTGTTCGAAGACGCCGCCCAAAAAGCCGGCCAAAAAGCCACCGTGCGCCTGCACGACGGCTATGACCATTCCTACTATTTCGTCTCAAGCTTCATGGCCGATCACCTAAAGCATCATGCCGACGGGCTGGTCTAAACCCACGCCTCTTCCATTGCAGATGCGAAGCCGTGATTGGTGTCGCGGTGTTTGGCTTCGTCTGCCCGGACAGCAATGACAACGTCGCGCAGGCGCGCGCCTTCTGGCAGATTCCAATAGATGATCGCGATTTTGGGTGCGGGGACATTTTCGAGGTTCCCGGCGTCGATCTCTGCCAGATAATGCGTGTAGCTAAGCACGGCTTCTTCCTCCAGATACCCGACAAAGCGGTGCGCGGTGCGGGGGAAGAACAGATAGAAGAAGAAATAGAAATTATAGAAGATTGCCTGGGTCACCATGATCAGGCCGCGCTCGAACATATTGGGTTGCGTAACCCTGATGAAGGTCATCAAATGCATGCGTTCATTTTCGGCTTCGTCGAGCAGCTCACGGATCCAGCCGCCATCATCGCGGATCAGGCGCAGGGATTTGAGATGCTGCAACAGCCCGCCCACCATGCCGGGCACGGCGGCGACAGTTTCCAACACCACGGCGCGGTGCCCGTATCGCTTCTGAAAACACAGATCGGCAAAGAAGCGC
Source organism: Maricaulis sp. (assembly GCA_029251785.1). GTDB lineage: Bacteria > Pseudomonadota > Alphaproteobacteria > Caulobacterales > Maricaulaceae > Maricaulis. Next base: position 2,016 of record JAQXCQ010000054.1, read on the forward strand.
AGGAATTTCACCAGGCCATAGGCGAATTTATCGCCGAATGTCCGAGTGTGGTGGTGGGTTTCCTCTGTGGGTGTGAGTTCATGGGGTCCGTCGAAGGGCATCGCCTGTCTCCTGTGAGCAATCGATGACCTTTTCTCTGCCGTTTGGTCAGAAAAGGCGATGCGACAAAACGGCGTGCGGCGGGGTGTCGCGGAACGACTTTGGGGGCTAGTCCAGCGCCAGCTTTGCCTCAACATCGGCCAGTAAGGGCAGGGATGTCTGGGCACCGGCGCGAGTCGCCGTTAGGGCACCAACACAGCAGGCAAAGCGCAGGGCCGTCTCAGGCGTGTCGCCGCGCACCAGCGCCAGAGTCAGGGCGGCGACGAAGGAATCCCCGGCACCCGTGGCGTCGGTGGCGACAATTTCCGGCGGCAAGGCGCGCGCCAGCTGTTCGCCGCGGCGGAACAGGGCGGCGCCCTTGGCGCCATAGGTAATGGCGATCAGGCCGCTGGACTTGGCCAACAATTCCGGACCGTAAAAATCCGCTTCCGTCTCATTGACGATGATCAGATCCGCTTCGGAGAACAGGGCATTGGGCACGTCACGCGCCGGAGCCAGATTGAGCACAAAAAACCCGTCAAAGTGTTGCGCGGCGTCTACGATTGTTTGCGCCGGCACTTCCAGCTGGCAGATCAGTGCGTCGCATTGCGGCAGACCGGCGTGTTCAGGCGTTATACCGGCATTGGCACCGGGTGCGACCACGATCTGGTTTTCCCCGGCGCTATCGACACAGATCAGCGCCACACCGGTTGCCTGTGTCTCATCCACGCTGACGCGCGCCAGATCTACGCCATCCGCTCTGAGCAGCGCCAGTGCAGAATAAGCGTTGTTATCGGCCCCCACGCGACCAATCATCGACACATCCGCCCCTAATCGTCGCGCCGCCAGCGCCTGATTGGCACCCTTCCCACCAGGATGTTCGGACAGGGTGGCCCCAGTCACAGTTTCGCCGGCAACCGGCAATTGCTGGGCGGTTGCTACAATATCGAGATTGATGGAGCCAAGGACGGCGATAGTGGGCGTGCTCATAAGCGCTTCAACCTTTCTACGATAAGATCAAACAGGGCGGAAGCATCCGTCTGTGTGACCCACTCGATGGAAGTGTCCGGGTCGGGCACACGCAGATTGACCGCGGTATGGCCCAGTGTCAGCGGCGACGACATCTCCACCGCGATGGCGCAGGGGCGCGTGGTAAACAATTCCGGTGCGAGCAGATAGCCTATCGTGCAAGGATCGTGGATCGCCGCACCTTCCTCGCCGTAAAAATCGACATACACATCATTGACGTGCTCCAGCATCGCCATCACGGCGCGGCCGGTTTCGCTGTCGATCCCGCGTAAAACATCCATCCGCGCCGGGCTGGCGCGAAACTGCATGGTGGCGTCCAGGCCCATGGCAAGGATCGGCCGGCCACAGCGATACACCACATGCGCGGCATGGGGATCGGCGGCGATATTGAATTCGGCAGACGGGGTGATATTGCCGCCCTCGCTGCGGGCGCCGCCCATGATGATCAATTGTTTGATCTTCGGCAGGATCTCCGGCGAGCGGGTGATCGCGACGGCGATATTGGTCAGCGGGCCAGTGGGCACCAAGGTGATTGAATTATCGTCGGCGGCCAGCAGCGTCTCGATGATGAAGTCGACGGCGTGCTGATCCTCGGTCATGTGTGACGGCTCGGGCAATTGCGCCCGGCCCAGTCCGCTATCGCCATGGATATGATCGGCAAACACCGGCTCGATCACCATCGGGCGCGGACAACCGGCATAGACGGGAACGTCCATCCGTCCGGCCAGCTCGCGCACCTGGCAGGCATTGCGCGTACATGTGTCCAGATCGACATTGCCGGCCACGGTCGTAATACCGAGAATGTTGAATTTCTCCGGCGAGGCGAGTGCAACCAGCAAGCTGACCGCATCATCAATGCCCGGATCGCAGTCCAGTATGACGGGGAGAGCTGTCATCGGATCCTTTCAAAGATCATTTATGTGAACGCTTTACCCCGCCGGGAAGAACAGCAGGCCGGCAATCGTTGCACTCATTAGATTGGACAGGGAGCCCGCCGCCACCGCGCGCAATCCAAATTTGGCAATCTCGCCCAGACGGTCCGGGATCAGACTGCCCAGCCCGCCGAGCAGGATGGCGATCGAGCTCAGATTGGCAAAGCCACACAGAGCAAACGTCAGGATCGCCTGGGTGCGGGGTGAGAAGGCATCCATATCACTCGACAGGGTGATGAAGGCAACAAACTCGTTGACGATCAGTTTTTCGCCAACGATCGAGCCCGCCGAAAGCACTTCATTGGTCGGAATGCCCATCACATACATGAGCGGAGCGAACAGGTATCCCAAGATCGTCTGGATCGTCAGTCCCTCGATTCCTGCCAGGGCGCCAGCGGCTCCCAATAGTCCGTTCAGCAGGGCGATCAGAGAGACAAAGGCAATCAGCATGGCACCGATATTCAGCGCCAGCTTGAGACCATCCTGGGCGCCATCCGCCGCCGCGAGGATCACATTCGTATGCCGTGGTCTGCCCGCTTCGATCTTCACCAGATCCTGTGGCGGTTGTTCGCCCTTTTCGTCCGGCATAATGATTTTGGCCATCAGCAAACCACCAGGCGCAGACATGAAGCTGGCCGCGATCAAAAATTCAACACTGATTCCCATCGAGGCATAGGCCGCCAGAACTGCCCCAGCGACAGAGGCGAGGCCGGAGGTCATGATAGCAAAGAGTTGCGGCTTGGTGATGTGAGGCAGGTACGGTTTCAGCGCGAGTGGCGCCTCGGTCTGACCAACGAAAATATTGGCGGCAGCATTGAGCGATTCAATTTTGCCGGTCCCCAAAACCATATTGAGAACCCGCCCCAGCCCTGACACCAGAATTTGCATGAAGCCGATATGGTAGAGCACCGACATCAATGCCGAGAAAAAGATGATCACAGGCAGCACATTCACCGCAAAATTGAAGTGGCTTGGATCCGAGGCCAGCGCGCCAAACACCATGCCGATACCGGCCGAGGAATAGGTGAGCAGAGTGTTCACACCGTCTGACATGGTGGAGATAATATCGCGCCCGGCCGGCACGTAGAGCACCAGCGCTGCGATCCCGCACTGCACCGCCAGGGCGCTGATCACAATGCGCAAATTGATCGATTTGCGGCTGGTCGATAGCAGAAAGGCAATAAAGAGCAGGACGCCGACGCCCACGAGGCCGGTAATGGATTCAGGCATGTAAAACTCCCCCAGACCTCGAGCGAGGCCATGTTGTGTCGCGCCGGTGTTTCCGGTCTGCGGTATCAACCAAGCGCCACAGAGTGTCAGCCCGGGGCTAAACCCGCAAGGGTTAAGCGCTTTATCTTGGTCGGGGTGATGATGCAGTGATTGCGCAGACGGGCAGGAATAATTATAATTTACCCAAACACTGCGCCCGTCCGGCCGTGGTGCCATCCGGCCACTTCAGGGATATTCCATGCTCAAGGATTTGTTGCTCAACAACAAGGATTGGTCGAAACGCCGGACCGTCAAGGATCCAAATTATTTCAACAAGCTCGCCGACCAGCAGGACCCGGATTATTTGTGGATCGGCTGCTCCGACAGCCGCGTGCCGGCCAATGAGATCGTCGGCCTAGCCCCCGGCGAATTGTTTGTTCACCGTAATGTCGCCAATATCGCTGGCCCCAGCGATGCCAGCTGTCTCTCTGTTTTGCAATATGCGGTAGAGGCGCTGAAAGTTCGCCATATTATCGTCTGCGGCCATTACGGTTGTGGTGGTGTCGAGGCAGCCGTCTCCGGCGATCGCCACGGCCTCATCGACCACTGGCTCCAGCCCATCCGCGACGTCTCTGACGAAATCGCCGACGAGCTTGAAACGCTCGACACAAAGCGCAAGCGACTCGATCGCCTGTGCGAAGCCAATGTCGTCGCCCAGGCCCGCTCGGTCGCCTCCAATCCCATCGTCCAGGATGCGTGGCGCATCGGTCAGGCAGTCTCCGTCCACGCCTGGATCTACTCAATCCGCGACGGTCTCCTCCACGACCTAGAACGCAGCACAAGCGGCTTCGAAGATTTCGCCCGACAGTTTCCGACGAAGAAGTCGTCGCTGATTGGTGTGGCGGGGAATTTGGCGAAGTAGGGGTGAAGCGTCCGACAACAATTGACGAGCTCGTTCAGGCATTCAAGAAGATTGATATTCCTGATCCTGAGGGCTGGGCCAATTCTGAATTGAAAGAGGGTATCAATCAGCTAGGGCGTGCTTCGGTGCTCAAAGCGATTTGGGCCGGGATAGTCGATGAGCGTGATAAAGATTGGTCGCCGGCCGCATACGATACCGGAAATCCAAACGACATGTCAGCATCGCTAAAACGCATCCTGGATGCAGGAGTGGATCCGGCGGATCTCAAAATGGTTGTCCGAGGTTACCAGTACCAGACAGCTTTCGACATTTGCTACAAGCTTGATGATCGTGGCTACGACCATGATGTGAACTGGCGACTATTCGAGGTCGATGAGGCGGGTAAGCCACTGGCTCCAATCGATGGTCTCCATGAAGATTTGTTGGGAACCGATCCCACAGGCCTGGAAATGGGCCCTTGGCGAGGCTCTGACGGTGCGGACAGCTGATTAGTTTTGCTGTTTGCCTTCAAAATCCAAGTTTCAATAATATAACACCTTCCCCCGGATTTATTCCGGGGCCTGGCATGCGTCGGCAAGTGGACACTGATACGGCGGATCAGCGCGCGAATTTGCTCTTCCTCCGGGCCCCGGAACAAGTCCGGGGAAAGGAATAAATCCGGGGAAAGGAATATATTCGGAGGAAGGTGTTTCTAATCCAAAGCTTCTATAGATCTTCCATCGGCGCAAACGGCACCTCTTCATCCTCATTGATCTGAAACCACAAATCCTTCCATCCCGGATTAGCAGCTTCGATCAGGTTGAACTTCCATTCGCGCCGATATCGCTTCAATTGCTTTTCGCGTGACCAGGCGGCTTCCCAGCCTTCCTGGTATTCGTAATAGACGAGCTTGTGGATGTTGTATTTGCGGGTGTGGCCGGCAATAGCGCCGGTGCGGTGTTGCCAGACACGTCCGATCAGATTTTTAGTACGGCCAATATAGAGGGCACCGCAGGGGCGGTTTGCCATGATGTATACGGCTTCAAATTGTAGCATGAAGGTATGCTACCATTAGGTGTAATTGCAATCAATACACACTAGCGCCTTCCCCCGGACTTGTTCCGGGGTCTGGAGGAGTTGCAAATTGAAATGCCGGGACGCGGTATCAGCGCACACTTGCCAAGGCATGCCAGGCCCCGGAACAAGTCCGGCGAAAGGAATAAATCCGGAAAAAAGTAATTTGAACGCTTCCGCAAAAATCCCTACTTCGCTTTTGGCTTTTTCTTCCGCTTCAATGTCCAGTCACTGGCTTCCGGCTTGCCGCGCTTGGGCTTGTCATTGGCGCGGGGTGGGCGGACGCGTTCGGAGCGTTCCTGAAGGGGCGACCACGCTTCTTTTTTGCCCGCGGGCTTGGCACCGGGCTTGGCACCGGGCTTGCCGCCTGGCTTCTTGGCTGTAGGACGTTTGGTGCCGGGCTTGCGGTAATTGGGATCCTTAAACTCAGGGCGCGAGCCGCCTGCGGGCGTGTATTCGGTTTTCCGGTCTTCGGTCTTGCGTTCCGAATAGCGCGGCGTGTCGGTTTTTTTGCCTTCATAGCGCGCCGTCGGTGCGGCACCACCACGGGGGCCTGTTTTCTGGGCCTGATGACGGGCATTGGATTTGGACGAGGAGGGCGCATTGCGCTCCATCGCCTGGCTCAGATCAGTATTGGCACTGGCCGGACCGTCAGACGCCTTGGTGATGCGGATCGATTTTTCTCCGCCGCCATTGGCCTTTACAGCGTCGAAGAAAAACTCGGCCTTGGCTTCGCTGATCTCAAACACGGTATTGGCGTCGGAAATGTCGATCGAGCCGACATCCTTCTTGGTGATATGGCCCAACCGGCAAATCAACGGCAGCAGCCAGCGCGGCTCGGCACGGTGTTTGTGGCCGGCGGAGAGATTAAAGCGCACACCATTCTGGAACGGTGCACGCGGCTCGCGTGGTTCGCGATCAGACCGGTCATTGCGATCAAACTTGCGATCGCGTCCGCCATCACGGCCTCCACGCTCGCGTCCACCACGATCATTGCCCATCGGTGCGGCCAGCAAGTCTTCTGCGGCTGGCATGTCGGCTTTCTTGCGATTGAGGAAAGCGGCCGCGATCTGTTCAGGGCTGTGTTTGTCCATCAGCTCGCGCGCCAGAACCATGGCTTCTTCGTCATAAGTCTCGGTCAGCGACGGATCGGCCAGCATACGCTCGCGATCCTTAGCTTTGACATCGTCCGCCGTCGGCGCCTGGACCCATTCCGCTTCAATGCGGGCATTGCGAAGCAGGCCATTGGCGCGACCACGGCGTGTGTGCGGCACGATCAAAACGCATGTGCCCTTGCGACCAGCGCGGCCGGTGCGGCCCGAGCGGTGCTTGAGCGTGTCGGCATTGGTTGGCAGATCGGC
>JAQXCQ010000062.1 GCA_029251785.1 Maricaulis sp.
ACAATCATCCAAGCCGCTGAAGCGCTGTACGCCGGCCACTCGGTGTCAGACATCGCTCAAGCCACCAGTGATGTCCAAAACTTGGGTGACACCACCGATGCCTTAATCTCTATCATCGAGCAGGCTCGTGATAACCAAGAGCATATCGTCGTGTACGTCACAGGCGTTCCAGGCTCGGGTAAAACCTTGGTCGGCCTCAATGCCATCCACGATGTGCGCTTTAGCGACGGTGGGCGCTCTCCAGGCGCGTATCTATCGGGAAACACCCCATTGGTCAGAGTTCTGCGAGAAGCGCTCGCTGAGGACGACCATAAGAGAAACAAGCGGACCAAGGCTGAAGCCAGACGGCTGGTAAATTCAGAAATCCAGACCTTGATGGATTTCCTGCGTGAATACCTCAAAGCCGGCGACGATGCCGCTCCAGTTGACCATGTGATTGTCTTTGATGAAGCCCAACGCGCTTGGGATGCGGCGTACGGAGCTCAAAAGTTTGATCGGGAAAAATCTGAGGCATCGCTATTTTTAGAAATCATGGGGCGACACAAAGACTGGGCGGTGATCATCGCCTTGGTTGGAGGCGGCCAGGAGATCAATCGCGGGGAGTTGGGGCTATCTGAGTGGGGACGCTCAATGGCGGAGGAAAATACAAACTCCGTAACACCCAGTTGGAAAGCGATCGCATCCCCAGAAGTCTTGACCGGCAGTGAAGCTACAGCTTGGCAGAGACTTTTTGAGGACGGTAAACCTGAATGGGCTCAGGCGAATAACTCGCTGCACCTAACAACCTCAATTCGCTCCTACGGGTGTGAAGAGGTCACAGCCTGGGTCAATGCGGTCTTATCCTCGCAAATTGATCGGGCGCGAGATATTGCCGCCAGTGTCGACGAGTTCCCGATCTTTTTGACCCGCGACCTTGAGGTAGCACGAGAATGGCTCACTGAGCAGGCGAGGGGATTTAGACGCTGTGGTCTCGTGGCGAGCTCAGGCGCGCGTCGATTGCGTGCTGAAGGGTTAGGCGTGTCTTTGGGGGCAGACGATCTAAACGGCGTTGCGCATTGGTTCTTGAGATCGCCCGGAGATATCCGATCCTCATTCGCTCTTGAAGTGAGCGCAAATGAGTATGCCTGCCAGGGACTAGAGCTGGATTATGTCGGCCTGTGCTGGGGCGGCGATATGATTTGGGATGAGGTCTCAGATAGATGGCAACCTCGAAAACTTGGCGGCGCCAAGTGGCAAACACTCAATAAACCAGACGGACAAACCTGGGCGCTCAACAAGTACCGCGTCCTGCTGACACGAGCGCGACTTGGAATGATAATTTGGGTGCCACCGGGTTCTGATGCGGATGAGACGCGATCTCCTGAGGCCTACGACCAGGTTTGGGAGCGGCTCATCACTGCTGGTGCAAGGAGAGTTTGAGGTGTTGTCGACTGAGTTGATTGGAAACGCTAGGCGCATTGGATAGGGGTATTTGATTGCGCCTGGGAATTGGATTGGTGATCTTTAGTGATCGCAAATGGCGGAATTTGCGAACAAATTGATCATAAGTGATCACAAAAAATTTGCTGGCTCATTGAGTTTCTCACTAAATTAGTCTATATGATATCATATGTGATTGAAAAATACGAAAAAGGGTGGTTTTGCGATCACTAACGATACCATGAAGATTACACATTTGACGCCAGAAGCAGAAATTTTACGAGAATTAGGACGAAGGCTCGCAACAGTGCGAAAGCAGCAGGGGCTTTCACAGGCGAAGCTGGCCCAAGAGGCTGGTGTCGGCGTGGCGACTCTGCGGCGCATTGAGGCAGGTAAGGATGGCCAATTAGCGTCCTGGATAAAAATCTCCAAATCTCTAAATATGATCGCCGCGATCGACATGTTGATGCCGGAAAAATTTCAATCCCCGATGCGTGATGTGCTCTCTCAACGAAAGGGCAAATTGATCACTGGCAAGCAGCTTAAGTCACTTGGATGGGGCGATGAAAAAGAATGACGACCGCAACTGTAAAACTGTGGGGTACCGTTGTTGGCTACGTTTCAATGGAGCCAAATGAGACGTTTGCTCGCTTTGAGTTTGACCCTCGGTTTAAGGCGATGAACATTGAGCTCGCCCCCCTCAAAATGCCGATCGGTTCTGACCGGGTATACCAGTTCCCGGACTTGCACCCGCGATCATTTCACGGATTGCCGGGTCTGCTAGCAGATAGTCTGCCGGATAAATACGGAAACAAACTGATTGATGTTTGGCTAGCGAGTGCCGGCCGGTCGTCTGAGAGCTTCAACGCTGTTGATCGCCTCTGTTATACCGGTCGCCGCGGCATGGGCGCTTTGGAGTTTGAGCCGTCCACAGCGGCTACGTCAGGACCTGATCGCCAACTGGAATTAAAAGAGCTTACCGAACTGGCCTCCATGGCTTTCGCAAGCAAAAAGACACTCGATACGCGTCTTACAAAATCAGACGGAGACAAACCCCTGTTAGATATCCTCAGTCTGGGGACATCAGCGGGCGGGGCAAGGGCGAAGGCGGTCATTGCCTTCGATCCCAAAACTGATCGGGTCCGCTCAGGCCAGATTGATTTGCCAGCTGGATATGAGCACTGGTTGATCAAGTTTGACGGGGTGAAGTTAAGTGGTGATTGGGGTGTGGCAGATCCGTCAGGATATGGCTTGCTCGAATACAGCTACTATCTCGTCGCAAAAAAGTGCGGGATCGACATTATGGACAGTCGCATCTTCACCGAAAACGGGCGCAATCATTTCATGACGAGACGTTTTGATCGAGGTGAAGATGGGGCCAAAAGGTTTGTTCAATCTTTCGCGGCACTGGCGCATTTCGATTATTATGAAAGCGGCGCTTATTCCTACGAGCAACTATTTATGACGATGAGTCAGCTGGGCATTTCTCAAGCGTCAAAGGAGGAAATGTTTCGTCGTGCCGTGTTCAATCTGGTTGGTTGTAACCAGGACGATCATGTGAAGAACTTTGCGTTCATGATGGGGCGTGACGGGGGTTGGGATATCACGCCGGCGTATGATTTGTGCCATTCGGAAGGAAGCGAATTTACGCAGTCGCACCAGCTAAGTATGAACGGTAAAACCAATGACTTTGTACGCGAAGACATCACGGCATTGGCCCGATATGTCGGGCTACCAAGGTCTCGCGAAAAGCAAATTCTAGAGCAGACACTGGAAGCTTTTGCCAGTTGGCAGGAAGTTGCCAATCAGCTTGAGATCCCGCTACCGCTTCAAAAGCATGTGACGCGCACACTTCGCTTGAAATGGTAGGGTGACGGTTTGCTGACTTGGCAGCATTAAACCGCGCCTTCTATGAAAAAAAGAAGGTTACTGAGCGCTTTGGGAAAATCAAAATGTTCTCAAAGCAAAATACTCATCAGCACGTAGCTCGCCATGCCGTACAAACTGATCAGGCTCGCGCTCATGCATAAACCGCGCATAGCGTCGCTTCCTGCGAGATAAGCCGCCGTGTAAGCAATACGTGCTATAGCGAAGCCAATAACCCAGGCATAGACAGCATTTATTGACGGTGAAGTGAAAGCCAACAAGAGCGCCAGGAACGCAAAATACACCACGTTTTCGGTTGTGTTTCGGTGCGCATTGTAACGTCTTTGGACCTCGTCCAGGCCCGCTTGAGAAACACCCTCCGGCGTGTCTTCGCTGGCCGCCCAAGCCTCAGGCGTTGCATGCATTCTATACCGGCCGCGCGTGAGCTCGGTGGATGTCATCAACCAGGTATGATTCACAAGAAGCACGAGGGCCGCGAAAGTGAGAGCGGCGATACTCTGCTCGGACGGCAAAGCTGGCACCACTGCGGAGAGCTCAAGCACATAAAAGTTCAACACAGCTCCAATCGCGAACATGGTGACGGGATATAGAACCACGATCATTTGGATGATCGGGTTCAATTTCTTTGGAGCGTCATTCATCAGACCTGATCCTAAATCCTGCTCATATTAAGAGCTGCAAGTGTCGCTATTTTTGATCATCCAGAGGAGCGCCAGCCTCGTAAGAAAAAACCTCCTCAAGAGGCTTGTTGAATACGTGGGCTATGAGAAATGCGACTTCCAACGAGGGCGAATAAAGCGACTTTTCAATGGCGTGAATTGTTTGGCGGGTAACACCAACTTTTTCGGCCAGTGCTTTTTGGCTCATCTCGTCGTGATCAAAGCGTAGACGACGGACATTGTTTCTGATCGCTGTTTTACTCATGCAAACGGGCGCGTCTGTGGATCATGAGCTTTGTTAGATTGCCGGCAATGGCGGCAATGCCAAATGATGCGACGATACCGATGACGACATGGTTTGGCGGAAGGCCGAGAGACATCGCCACGATCGACAACACAAACCCGATGCCGGTCGCAATTTCTGAGACCCGACAGCCGCGCAATTCTATCAGCTTGTCGCGTTCATCTGTTGTGAAGTCGCGATCATCTTCCTCGTTTGAGAACGAAATCGCGGCAGACAACGTAACCAATACGATGTTTGTGACGATTGCCGCGACGATCAAAATGAGCACCGAGACGGCCAGTGTTCGGTTTAATCCTTCACCCTCTAGCAAGCCATTTTGCCGCATTAGGTGCAACGCGACGAAATAGGCCCCAAACACCAACACAAAGCTGATTATTGAGGCGAGGGAACGCTTTTCGTGGAATGACATGATGACCCTGGATGATTATACGATGATCAGTCGTGTATAATATATTTTACGGGCGTCAAATTTATTACACATAACTTGGCGCCACAGCCATATGTACATTCGTGGTGATGTCGGACCGGCACAAATGCTTGAACCCTCGTACACAAGGTCTGTTTCCAACCACGGCTCAGGTAAACTTAAATGTCCCAGCCGGTGATTTTTGTACAATTGCAAAGTCTCACGGCCATCTGCGCGCAACTTCCGCGCTCTCAACGTCATCAATACTTCCTCAAGTTGACATTCGCGCGTCAATATAGTTCGGTTAACGGTCACAACCTATTGGAGAGCTGATCGTGAGCGCAAATATTCGAAGTGAAGATCCCAAGACATTGATGGTATTCATGGATGGTACTTGGCAGACAAGCGATCAAGAAGTCCCGACGAATATTGAGAAGTTACACAAACAGATAAAGCGAAAACACCTTGGTAGAAACCAGCTGACCAAGCACATCGATGGTGTCGGCTCTGGTGGTTGGGCTGACAAGATTTTCGGTGGTGCGTTTGGATCAGGTCTGACCGAACGAATTGTATCGGCCTACATTTTTCTTGCTGACAATTACTCGCCGGGCGATCGAATTGTGCTCTGTGGTTACAGTCGTGGTTCTTTTAGCGCCCGCAGTTTGGCGGGCATGATAAACAAGGTCGGATTGGTTAGCTGGAAGAAATGTGCGGCTCGAAGCGGACAAGATGAGGACGTTCTCCGGCGTAGTAAAAAGGGCCGGAAGAAAATCGCGAGGCGCGCGTTTTTATTGTACAAGGACGACAAGGAGACATCCGAGGTCTTGAGAGACCGCGGCGTGGATGTACCAGATTCTTTCTCGCCATCTCACCCTTATGCCCGGGCCCTGCGAAAAGAATATTCTTTCACGGATTCAGAAGGAAATGTGTCGTCCCAAATCGACATGCTTTGTTGTTTTGAGACAGTGGGCATGTTGGGAATTCCGGAATTTGCCCTCGGAAAGCTGGCGAGCCGGCATAATGAAAAATACGACTTTCACGACACTGAGCTCGGAAAAATAATTGGTAACGCCTATCATGCTGTGGCGATTGACGAGAGGCGAGCGAGCTTCCCGCTGACACCTATGGTCGCCTCTACCGACCACAACACAACCAACCTGCAACAATGGTGGTTCACTGGTGCACACGGCATCGGAGGTGGAGCGAATACCGATAAAGACGGCAACGATCTTCGTACTGGTTTAGCCGACATCGCTGGTCATTGGATGGCGGAGCGTCTCCTGGCGGGAGGCGTTGGTTTAAAGGAGGGGTGGGCCAAAACGTTTGATCGTGATCCTTTGGCTCAGCCGAACAACGTCTTCTTTCATAACTTGAAAATGGGCCCCGACACCCCGCGGAAGATAAACAAAACAGCCCGCGTGCATCAGTCTGTTTTTGTGCGGCAATCGGAAGTGAAATCCTACAAGCCGACCAACCTGCAAGACGCTATAGCCGCTCAGGCTTTGAGTGACGCATGAACAGGTGCCTGGCTTGTTTTTGTTTTGCTTTGGCATGCTTATTTGGTGAGGCTAAAGCTCAAGAATGGATCATGACCCCTGTTGATCCGGGCGGGGGCCATTTCTACAACTATGTCCTTACTGAAGAACCTGACGGAACGACGACTTGGACAGAACTTGATAAGTTCGAGATCCGTAATTTTGAGGAATATGCTGAACGCTTGACCGAACGAATGGAGACTTCCGATGGTCCGGTTGGTTGGCAATTGTATCGATTTTACGGCCCTGAAAATCCAAATATTGAGTCAGACGATGATTTTCCTCAAGGGTTCCAGGATCCGTCCGACTGGTATTCTGACGCACCGGTGATTTCCGATGCGGTGAGGATTCAACTCAACAACATCGCTGGTCCACTCGCGGCCGGGCAGATAACCCTTTACGAAGAATATGTCAGGCTCGCCGAGAGCGCCTGGTCCGTATGCAGGTTGGAATCGGAACCCGCGTATTGCATGGGGCTCAAGCAAATGAAGTGGTGCTCAGGTCTTCCCCCTATGCACCAAAATGCATGTGGACAGGCCTTCCGAGCAGTTCGGCGCGCTTTCTCGAGGGCGCAGGAGATTGCGAGATGATAGCTGGAATAATTGCCGTTTTGATGGTGCAAGTTATGGTGCCCGGCGACTGCGCGGATGCCTTCACCGGTGATGATGATGCTATTGGCCGGTGCATTAGGGAATTCGCGGCTCAACCAGAAGCGCTACCGGCCAAATCGGATGCTCCAGATCGCTTTTCTGCTCTGGATGCATACCTGACTCCAGAACAAATAAGTGAGTTGGCTGAGATGCGAAGAAATCAGATAGCTCATGCAATGCAGCACTCAATGCAGACCCGTAATCTTTATATTGGGACCTATAGTCAGCAACGCATTCAGGGGTCATTGGTCTTCGCGCTGGTATATCTTGTGGTTCTCTGTGGTTTAGGGTTTTCGGGATTTCAACTCTGGTGCGCTATGCGACTGGCCGCAGCTTCGACGCGGCGGGATACGATCCCCAATAGTGATGACGGGGATGAAGCCATTATTCCTGGGGCAGGGGCACTGGAGGTCTCTTATGGTGATGCCAGCGTGAAGACAGCGTCTATTGGAGTAGCCGTACTAATTATCTCGTTAGCATTCTTCTATTTGATGCTGGACCGGGTCTACAAAATCAATGATCCGAATGTTGGGCGAGGTTCAGATTCCACAACCTATTCACAGGTCGAGGGAGAGCAGAGTTAACGCGCGCATAAAGTGGAAAGTGAACGTTTTAGAATTGGTCTTGACCCACCCCTCAAAACCATGATTCAAATGGTCATCTTCAAGGAAACCGCCCGGCGCTAACCGCGACCGGGC